>JAGRMX010000048.1 GCA_020441025.1 Leptospiraceae bacterium | reverse complement strand
TGTACACCGAGTACTATGGCGGGCGGTATTAAAACAAATAGATAGCGCGGCGCGAAGTGATCGCCCGTGTTGGGCGCAAATAACAAAATCAGCGTACCGCTGATCAGCAGAACCATTGCCGACGGGAATAAATCGCGTGCGGAGCGTTTCCACCGGGCATACGCCCACAAAAACATTCCCAGTAACAAAAACGGGGATTGATAGAACAACCCGCGCAATCGGCTGAACAACAGGGATTGAATAATTGCCAGTCGGTCGTTTCCGCCGTCCGGCAGCGGATCCAGCAGGTGATCGCCGGGAGTCGTATCCGGTGCCGGGCGCGATTCGTCCGATTGGGGTGTTGTCGGATCGGATCGTTGCAATTCGGGCCCGGTAGACCCGTTGGATTCGGTGTCCGCCTGTTGTTCGGTGTCGGCCGGATGTCCGGCGGGTGAACCCATGACCGCATTCATGGTTAACGTATACCGCAATCCCAACGGATGGCCGTGAATTTGCTGATTGCAATATAACAGTACACAGAAAGGCAGTGCAAAGCCGGCCAACATTAACAGACCGCCGCGCAATTCAAGCCGTCGATTACGCAACAACGGATACAGACCGATTGCAATATAAAAAAATACGAACTCCAGGCGAAAGTACAGACTGATAGCCGCACAGAATCCCGCCAGTACGGCGTCCCGCCGGCGTTCACCGGAATGCACATAACGCAGAATTAAATAAAAAGACAGAGTCGCCGGCAGCAGAGCCACGGTGTACTCATGAAAGTACAGCGTGTACAATGGAGCGGCGCAACCGAAAGAGTAGAGTAATATAGCGAGATTCATTGCCGCGTTGGTATTCAGGAAAATGCGCGTGATTCCCGCGATTACAATCAACGTAAGCACGAATGCGGTCAGGTTCCATATAAACAGCCCGGCGGTATCCATCAGCCACAACAGCGGTGCGTTGATCAGCGGCCAGTACGGCGGGAAATCAATGTAGTATTCATTGTTTACCTTTTCGAGAAAGGGACGCCGAAACGGAAGCAGGCGGTATTCGGGATCGATGTCGCGGCCCTGGTAATCGAAGACGAAATCGCCGCGCTGAAGTACATCGACTGTCTGTAAATACATGAGACCCGGATCGGAATAAAACGGCTTTTCCGAACGACCAAATATAAGAAAAGCGTACAGCAGACCGATCAACACTATAAGCAGCGCCGGTGGTAGATGGGCTATGCGCCGAAAGTACTGGTTTAAGATACTCATAAGATAAACCGGATCGGTTACGCTCCACCGATCGTGGCCTGTGTGCGATTCTCGCTTGCCTGCGGAAAATTATCCGTCAGTAGATACTCGGTGCCGATAGTCCCGTCGGCGAATAGATTGATGCTCCGCATGGCGGATACGTCGAAATTCCAGTCAGTGACTTCCATGCCGTCCCAATCGTACACCGGATTTTTATGAAAGAATCCCTTCGGTTCCAAATCGAGCAAATGACCTTCCGTACCGTGTTCACCGAACAGTTTGCGTAACACCAGGCGACGGACACCGATACGGCGGCATTCATCCAGAAATGCGGGTAACCCGGCACGATTGGCCGCGGTAACCACGCACGAAACTTTAACCGGTATCTGCGAGCGTTGCAGGATGGTTTTTAAATCCGGTACGCGCGGATGACCCATGACGGCCGCATAAACCTCAGATTGAAACGAGGGGAAGGAAATACAGGCCCGATCATATAGATTGAATACATCCATCTTGCGCAATGCCAGCACACCATTGGTATGCACCGAATATTGCGTTGCTTCCGGCAATCGCTCTCGCATATAAGTCAGTAAGCGTGCCTCGTGAGCGTACAGCTGGGGATCGCTGACTGTGCCGGTGAAAATCACCTGGCGAATACGCCCGTCCCGGATGCGTTCAATAAAGGCGTCCAGGTTGCGCGGCGGCCAGAGATTCAAATTATTCACATTCACATGTCCCGGCAATTGCTCGCCAATGCAGAACGGACAGGCGCGATTGCAGGGTCCGGCGAATAGGATGTTAGCAAAGTCCATAGTCATGGGTTTGCCGCTCGCCCGCGCCGGTAGCGTCGGATGCCGGGAGCTGTGATGGGAGCGTTCCATCAGTCGCTCTGATCATTGCGGCTCGCTATGCGCTCCGCAACTGCGGCCTGCCGATTAAACTCCTGTTCCGGATCAAACTCCAGCAAGCAACGCTGAATGGACGGCGCGTAAAATAAAGCGATTACGCCGTTGTACTGCTCCGCACCACGTCGGGTTAAGCGCAGGTGCACGTCATCATAATGCATGAGTTCGTTATTCAATACGAATTCCACGGCGGTCGGAAATGCCCGCTCGAGGGTGATACCAAATTTTTCATAAAAAGCAATTAGATCGACGGCGCCGAAATAAAAACTGACCGCTATCATTTTAGACATCATATGCACCTGCGGCAGATGATAGAGATCTTGCAACGGCAATCGGTCGGCATTTAACGAGCGTCGGTATGGTTCGATGGTCTTGCCGGCCGCTCCGTCATTATATGCGATGGTAGTATGCGAATACGTTTGGGCACCCAGTCCGGTTCCCAGATAAGCCGTGCCTTTTTGTACCCGACGCTGAATGTAATCACTCGTGCCGCTGTCTCCAGGACGGCGAGCGTATGTATTCTTGCCGGGTGGTGCCAGGTATCCGGCGTCACGCAACATTTCACCGGCCAATCGAGCCTGGGCGTGCACATCTTCCAGATGCACCTGCCGGGCCTGGTCGGCAATGCGGGTTAGTTTATAGCGCATACGATACAGGGTTATCGCTTCCGGTTGTAATTCAATCGCGTGTGCGATGGTCGCCCGTACCGAATCGAGTGATTGGCCCGCGAAACCGTACATTACATCGATGTTAAAATTATCAAAGCCTGCGGTGCGGATGTTTTCTACCGCGCGTTTATGACAATCGAGGCTGTTGTCGGCGCGATTCAGCCGACGCAATAGATCGGGCTCGGTAACCTGCACGCCCATGCTCATGCGCCGTACGCCCGCATCATAGAAGCCGCGCATCTTCGCGGCGTTCAGAGCGGCAATCCGCGGTGTGGTTTCCATGCTGATTTGCATGTCCGGTGTGAACCGGAATACCTCCTGCGCTTTCCGGATCAGAGCTGCGATGTGCCCCGGTTCGACAAACGCGGGAGTGCCGCCGCCGATATCAAACCCTTTAATTGTACGTACGCGTTCGTTTAGTAAGTTCGCGTACAGATCCAACTCGTTGTTCAGCAATCGCATGTATTCATCGACGGCGTTTATTTCCCGACGACCGACCACCGTGTATTCGCAATAATAGCAACGCGTCTCGCAGAAGGGAATGTGAGCGTACAACAATAGCTCGTCCACATCCGCAAAAGCCCGGCGCACAATCGCGTTGTATTCCGCCCGGCGTACTCTGTACGGCCCCCATGTTTGATTGTGCGCAATCGGATACGCGGTATTGGCGATGTGATGGTGCCGCATTCCCGCGTTAAAGACCGCCTGCGAGTCGCAGCAATCGCGATCGGCCGCGACCGGCTCGGGCCATTTACGCCGCTTAAGCACGCGATTCTCAGAGTGAATCGCATGGTCGGTCCGCATATTGTGCAGGGGCGATGTCATGAAACAATACCCGACATGCCGTTTAAACCGGTTGCGCCGCCGGCTAAAAAGCGAACGTTCTTTTTTTGACTTCCACTCAATATACGCGTCGCCAGATAGCCGCGCCGTCCGTATTCACTCAACACCACAATGTCGTCTTGAATATCATCCAGTTCGGACATCCGTTTGCGCAGCTCTTCAAGCGGCACGTGCAACTTGCGCATACCCCGGGGGATTTCCGTAACGGAGCCGGAGCTCACATCCAGACAGGTGGCACCGCTATGGTCGGCGTTTAAAAACGATTCAGCGCTCATGGCCCGGCAAAATCCGGAACGTTCCATTGCAGCTACCGTGGCCGCCACATTTAACGGATCGCGCGTACCGTTGCACGCAGGGGCGTAGCTCAAATCCAGCAGGGCCAATTGCTCCACCGTCAGTCCGCCGGCAATCGCTGTTGCGGCCACGTCGAGGCGTTTGTCCACACCATTGCGACCGCTCATGGCCACTCCAATCACGCGTCCGTTGGCATTATCAAACTGCATTTGCACGGTTATGTGACCGGCGTCCGGTAAAAAGCTCTCCCGATCGGGAGCGATGATCATTACGCTGCGTACGGCGCTGCCAAATTTTGCATCAGCGATTTTGCGACTCAGGCCGGTAAAACCCACATGCTGATCCAGTACACGCAGCAACAGGGTACCGCAAACCGGCGGCAGTTTTAGATTGAGTCCGGCCGCATTGGCTCCCGCCACCTGAGCCGATTTATCCGCGCTGGCCACCTGGGGAATCCAGATCGGTTCGCCGGTCAGTACCTGTGGAAGTGAGACGCATACACCACAGGCGTAAATGTCGGGTAAATTGGTTCGACAGTTTGTATCGACCCGAATGGTCTGTTGTTCGGTCAGATTCGCACCGGCCTTTTGTAACAACGCGGTGCGTGGCAAAATGCCGGCCGCCAGAATCACAAGGTCGGTTTCGATTTCGGTTTTATCATTCAAGACCAGCGAGCGCACCCGGGCGCCTTCCACCCGGTACGATTCCACCTGGGCACCGGTCACAATACGAGCCTTTGATTCCAGAGTGAGTTGGACTGCCGCAGAGATAAAACTATCCGCTTCGGGATACAATCGCGATTCTTTTTCCAGTACAGTAACCGTAGCGCCCCGGCGGATCAACGCTCCGGCGGCTTCTAATCCGAATGGTCCCGATCCGATCACGCATACCCGTTGTCCCTGATTTAGATTGCGTTCGATCTTTTCGAGATCGTTCAGGGTGCGAAAGAGTGCGACGTTTTCCAGATCACTGGAAATATTATCCGGCACGATCGATTCCGCGCCGAGCGCGTATACCAGGCTGTTGTAATGCAGAGTTTGACCATCACCGGAGCGATCGATCTGGATGGTGTGCTGGCCGGCATTAATGGCCGTTACATTCGTATGCGTCCAGGCCTCGATGTTATAAACGTCTCTGAAGAACTCGGCTTTCTCGCGATTCAAATCTTCCAGAGAAGTCACTTCACCACTCAGATACAATCCCAGACTGCCGGCCGCGTAGCTGACCCTGGAATTGCGTTCCAGTAATATGATCCGGGCCTTTTCATCTATTTCACGCGCCCGGGCAGCGGCCACCGGGCCGGCCATTGCGCCGCCAACAACAACGATTGTCTTTTCGCTCATGGACAGAGTGGGCCGGGGACCTGTCAGAATGGCAAGAAAAAAGGAGAATTGCGAACGCGGACAATTAAAAACGACGACTTGCGCGAGTTTACCTGCGCGGTGAATTCCTGCGCTCCAGCGCATGTTGCTTCAACTCGGGCAACGGTGCTTCAATGATGGTGCGTATGTATTCCGACAGTTCTTCCTGTGACTTTTGCGCGTATTCCGTGGCCGGTATGGGTTTGTGTACAATGACTTCGACCGTTCCTGGAAATACGCGCTGCATGAAATTTTGCTGTTTGGGCGGAATCACATCCTGGGCACCCCAAACGGATAAAGGTTGCAATTGCACCATCGCTTTTTTGGCCAGAATAAATCCGCCCTTCTTAAAATGGCGCATGGAACCGTCCGGGTGTCCGCGCGTGCCTTCGGGAAATATGATCACCGAGCGTCCGGCCCGGATTCGATCGGCCGCTTTGTACAGGGATGTACGTGAATGCTGTCGGTTTTCGCGCTCCACCGGTATATATCCGGCGGCCCACATGGCCCAGCCAAACAACGGAATTTTAAACAGGGACGCCTTGGCCATCCAGGCAAACTGGACCTTGATGACGTGATACATGATTAATACATCCAGTAAACTCTGGTGATTGGAAAGTACGATTACCGGTCCTTCCGTGACCAGTTGCTCCGGATTGTGAACAATAACTCTGATGCCGCCCAACCAGAGTAATGTTCGCGCCCAGCGCACACCGACTTTCTGGATGATGTGCGGCTTATGGATGATCATAAAGGGCAGCAGTATGATGCCTGTAATCAAAGTTACCAGTAGCATCAGAATCCATAGGATTAACGAATGGATCGCACTGCCGAAACTGTCTTTGCCGGGTTTGCGCGCCGTCATGGGAACACTGCGATGGTTACAGCTATTCTGTTTCGGTCAACTCAATATCGGGATCGATGCGTATCGCTATGGAAAGCGCGGGGCAGGCGGCCGCGCATAATCCGCAGCCCGTGCAGAAATCCGCAAACTGGGGGAATTTTTGTGCATTGTACTTTACCACGCCCTGCACCGGACAGGCTTGCTTGCACTCGGTACAGTGACGCTGGCGTCCGGCCGAATCGCGCCGACGTTGGTACTTATTGTCAGGATGGTTGACACAGTTTTCCTGTACCAGACGCGCCTGGCCGAACCGGGGCACTTCATCGGCTTGCAGGGGCAACAACGCTCCATCCTGGCAGGCCTGGATACAGGGATAATCGACGCACAGGTGGCAGGGCACACTTTCCGGATTCACCAACGGGCCCGACCGAAAATCGAGTTGAAATATGGTGCCGTACGGGCAGGCGGTTTCGCAATCTCCGCATTTTGTGCAGGCTTTTTCAAATGCGTCCGGATCGGGTAGAGCACCGGGTGGTCGCGCATAATGGTCCTCGGGCAGCGGATCTCGCGGCTGACTCTGCTCGATCATATAATCCAGGCCGCGTGGATCCAGCACATTGGATATGCCATGTAACTGTCGATCCACCGCCCGCCCGACGGGGCTCTGCATCAGGTCGCGAAAGAGATCGCGCAACCCGTCCGAAAAGAATTTGCGTCGATCCATATTTTAATCAAGCCGGGGCCCCGCGCGCCGTCGATCCGATTTTTCGGTAGGAACTTATAACTGAAAGGGTCTCAAACGGGTCCGATGCTGCATGGAGGCAAACAGAAAAGACCGGAAATAATCCTAATCCCTGCGGCGGAAAAGAGCGAAGATCATACGAGAAGCAGCCTTATTATGTTGAGGAAGACTCATGAGGACCACGCCCGCAGCCGGATATACGCGCGAAACAGAGCCAATCGATTTGTCAGCACTGGAAAACCATCGCCAATTTGCTTTTAATGAGAATATGGAAGACAGACCGTTTGAATTTTCGCTGGCTGAGCCGGCCGAAGAGCAATCCACGGACGTTGAGCAACCAACAGATGTTGATCAATCGGTGTCCATTCGGCGGGCTGAGCTGCCTGAAATTAAAATGGTGCCCTGTGATTCCTGCCGTTCGGATCAGTTTCTACCATTATATGAGAAGAAATCCGGCCGCGGAGAGTTGTTTCAGATAGTGCGTTGCCTGCATTGCGATCTGGTGCAGGTAAATCCGCAACCCAACGCGGCTGCCGTAGCGCCTTATTACAGCAAAGATTATTTTACCCGCCGAACGGATCGTGGTTATGACAACTACTTCTCAGAACAGGTAAAAAGCCAGATTCAATCGGTATATGACATGAATCTGAATGACCTGGGTTTTCCGGAATACGAAACCATGCTGTTTTCGGAAGACTGGATCTATCGCAATCTGCGTAATCAAAATGAAAATCCCGCGCGGCAGGCGACCGCACCGCGAGCGCTGGATGTGGGCTGTGCCGCCGGTTACTTCGTCCAATACATGCAGGATCGGGGCTGGAAAGCGCAGGGGATTGAGCTGTCCGCGGACGCGGCCATGCATGGAATCCGGGAGTTAAACCTGGACATTCTCATTGATGATTTTCTGAGTTGTGATCGATTGCGGGAAGCCAGTTACGATTTACTCACTCTGTGGGCATCGCTTGAGCACATGCACAGTCCGCGCCAGGTACTCGAACGCAGTTTTACGGTCTTGAAACCCGGCGGGCGTATGTTGCTCTCTACCTGTCGCTGGGGAGTTCTGGCACGCATGCGCGGTCTAAAATGGCGTTACCTGAATGTACCCGAGCATCTGTATTTCTTTTCGCTGGACGGTCTGAAAGAACTGGCCGCTGAAATTGGATTTGTGTGCATGGAATCGATCACATACGGTTCGGGCATGACCACCAGAGCGAACGCCGGTCCTTTGTATCGTATGGCTAAATCGATAGCCGATCCGCTGGTCAAGCGCACCAATCAGGGCGATATGATGGCGTTGCACTTAATGCGTCCGCTATAGGATTGTTGATTGCGTCGTGCGCCCGGTCATGCCAGTCTCAACCCGGCATGACCAAAACGGCGGATTTCTATAATAATAAATGCATTTTCATTACCGGCGGTTCCAGCGGAATCGGATTGGCCTGCGCCGAACAGCTTGTAGGTATGGGCGCATCGGTCGTAATCGTATCGCGTACCAATCATCGTTTGAAACAGGCCCGCCGGCAACTGGAAAAGCAGGCCGCGAACCAATCAACCAATCCGAATCAACTGATTGAAAGTTACGCTTTAAATGTAACATCGTATCAATCCTTAAAACGCGCGGTTCATCTCGTCGAAAAAAAACGGCCCATTGATATTCTGATTCATTCGGCCGGTGCCGCGCATCCGGGCTATGTTCATCAGTTACCCATCCATGCCTATCACAAACAAATGCAATTGAATTATGCCGGTACGGTGCATGCCGATCGGGCCGTGTTGCCCGCCATGATGGAACGCCGTAGTGGTCATATTGTAAATGTGGCCTCCATGGCCGGTTACCTGGGTGTGTTCGGTTTCTCGGCCTATACGCCTTCCAAGTTCGCCGTACTGGGCTATTCGGAGTGCTTGCGCCAGGAAATGCGAGCGTACAACATAAGCGTGCATGTGGTTTGCCCGCCGGATACGGACACGCCGGGACTCGCGCGCGAAAACGCGAACAAACCCATCGAAACAGTCAAGCTTTCCGAATCCGCCAATTTAATGCCGGCCGATAAAGTGGCCGGGCGCATTTTAAACGGAATTCAGGCCGGACGCTATATGATTCTACCCAATTTTGAAAGTCGTTGGATGTATGCCGTAAGCCGTTGGTCACCGGGATTGACCCGCTGGATCATGGATGGCATGATTCGCGGCATCCAGCGTAAACATACCGGAGCATAATCCCGGCAGGATTCGTTTTAATCGAACGGATCAAAGCAGGCCTCATATGCGTACCGACATAAATCAATTTAAACGATTCTCAGACCGTATGGCCGGATGGAATCGTGTATGCAGATTTTATTTAGAGGAGACGTATCATGGCTAAATCGGAAGGATATGTCAGCGCGCAGTATTTAAAAGAGGCGGCCCAGATTTTACAGAAATTTAAAGAGCGAACTTATGAACTGATGGAATTGCAATCCGGGCAGCATATACTGGACGCGGGCTGCGGTCCCGGAGTAGATACGATTCCACTGGCGGATTATGTTGGGCCGCAGGGCAGTGTGACAGGCGTGGATATTGATTCGGAAATGCTGGACAAAGCCAATCAAGCGGCGGATGTCGCCGGCCACGCTCAATTTGTCCGGCATGTGGAAGCCAGCGTTGCGGAACTTCCTTTTAAAGATAATTCTTTTCATGCCATCCGGGCCGAGCGATTGTTTCAGGTTTTGCCGAATCATATCGATCCGAACGTGGTAATGAAAGAATTCGTCCGGGTGTTGCAGCCCGGTGGTCGCATCGTTCTGGCGGACGCGGATTGGGGCACTTTTTCTGTAAATCATTCCGATGCGGCCCTGGAACGCAAACTGGTTGCTTTTTTTGCCGGTCAGATGCGTCCCAATGGATATGCCGGACGTCAATTAATGGAGAACCTTATTGCGCAAGAGTTGAAAGTCACCACACTGGAGGGACACGCTCTCATCCAGACCGATCCGGAAAAAACCACAGTCGGTGCCTGGTTGCAAAAAACGGCACTGGAAGCCGGAATGGCCACGCAGGCGGAGATAGACCGGTGGGACGGTGAAATCAAAACCATGCAGGCCGAAGGTCGATTTTATAGCAGCGTGAATATGGTCATTGCCGTCGGGCACAAAGCTTGAACCGAATGGTTACGGCGCCAATCATTCATTCCATAGAATGCTTTACCGGGCTTATAAAAAATAATGTTTAAGATGGCCGGAGTTAAATCGGAACGATGTATAAAATAGAACCCATCCGAATCGCATTAACCCTGTTTATAATGTCGCTGGTATGCGTAAGCTGCGGTCCTTCCGATCGATTGACGCGCACCGACCCGGAAGAATTGCGCACTTATTTTGATGCGTATGATGCCGTCGGGACAATCGTTGTGCGTAAAGATAACACCGGGGAACAACTGGTGTATAATCCGGAGCGGGCGGAGCGGGCGTTTCTGCCGGCGTCCACATTTAAAATATTTAACTCGTCAGTCGCTCTGGATACGGGCGTAATCGGCGTGGACGACGTGATAAAGTGGGACGGAGTGCAACGCGATTTTCCCGGCTGGAATCAAGACCGGAATATGCGCGATGCGTTCAAATATTCGGTGGTCTGGTTTTATCAAGAGCTGGCTCGTCGGGTGGGAGCGCAGCGCATGCAGGCCGCGCTGCAACGCGAGCGGTACGGCAACGCGAGCATTGCGGGTGGCATCGATCAATTCTGGTTACGCGGCGGTTTGCATATAACCGCGTTACAACAAATCGATTTTTTGCAGCGTTTGCATCGGCGTGAACTGGGTTTTCAGGAAAGCACCATGCGCACGGTAGAGGAAATTATGCTCATAGAAAAGTGCGCCGATTACACTTTGCGTGGTAAGACCGGTTGGAAGGATCAGCTGGGTTGGCTGGTAGGCTGGGTGGAAACGGATGCGGACACATACTACTTTGCTATGAACCTGGAAAGCACGGACCCGGACTTTCCGATGGTCACGGCCCGCCGTGCGATTGTGGACGGCGTTTTGCGGCATTTGAACATCATGTCCGCGCAATGCGATTCAATTCAATGACCCACCAGTTTGCCAGTGTGCTGTGGTGCCGGTTTATTCCCTCGGAGTCACAATTGAAGAAACCAATGAACGAACAATCAAACCAGCCAGAATACGCCCACAGCAAATGACAGAAATAACAACCCAAGCCACAGTCCGTACGCGGGGTGCGCGGTACGAACTTCCATGAACTGCAATCCAACGAGCATGAACTTGATGCCGCTCAGTGCCAGTATCAGCAATGCCGCGCCTTCCAGGTTATCCGAAATAATGTACATGACTGCGATTATTCCGAGCAATAAAAACGCGGTTACAATGTTCCCGTATCGTTTCATAATGGATACCTCGCCAGAATGTAAATAGTGGGAAAGACCAGTATCCAGATCAAATCGCACATATGATAGAATACGGCGATGGTCTCAACATCCTCATGTTGTCCGGAGCCGTACCTTTTTTTTTGAACTCCCTGTGCGGCCAGGGCCAACAAGCCGGTAGCCACAAGGACGTGCAGAAAATGAAATCCGGTGATCATCCAATATAGAAGGAAGAAATCATTGTAATGAAGGTTTAATCCCTGATTCAACTTTGCATGGTATTCCAGTGTTTTGAGAACCAGGAAGAGAGTCCCGGTTCCAGCGGCAAGCCAGAGCAAGGCTCCAGCCCGGGACGCTTTTTCTTCACGCAACATGCGCAATCCTTCAGCCGCAAGCATACCACCTACGATCAGCACGGAAGTATTGATGGTACCCAGAGTTAGATCCAGCTGCGCGGCCGAATGCATGAATTCTCGGGGACTTTCGAGCCTGTGTACCAGAAATATCATCAGAGCGGGAATAAACGTAATCAGCTCGATGGTTAGAATAATCCAAATCAAAATACCGCCGGGAGGAGAATAGACTCTGTTTGATTCGCTCATCTGGTATAACCTCTTTAAAAGACAGAACTCACCGATAGTTCGTCACTATATCAAGGTTAGCCCGAATCTGGATTCGTTTCATTGACTGAGATCAACAAATAGCACAAAATAGAAATATTCAGTCCCAAATCATCCATGGCATTCGGGACGAATGCAATCATGTCATTGAAATCGCTCGGACGCCGGCCCGGTGTAAACTGGCGTGCATTCTACTTGCAGCCTGCATATGCGCATTCAGACATATCCCATGAGCAGTCTGCTTCAAGATCGCGCGCAACGTGCCGGGGCCATCCACGCGGCCGGAGGATTGAAAGCCGCCATTGCCTCCGGCCACCTGGCTAACAATCTTTCTCTCACGGTGTCCGAGGCGATTGTGCTGGGCTTATTGCGGCAAAACGTTCGATCGTACTTAACCGTATTCGGACATGGTTCTACCGATGTAGCCGAGGTCTTACGTGTTTATGCGCAGGCCGGATTGGTGCGCTGTTACGCGGTGCGCAATGAAATCGAAGCGGCGCATGCCGCCGCCGCTTTACGCTGGGTTACGGGCGAAAAAGCGGCGGTCGTCACATCCATCGGCCCCGGTGCATTGCAGGCTTTTGCCGGTTCGTTGATGGCGGCCAGTGACGGCCTGGGTGTCTGGTTTCTGGTGGGCGATGAAACCACCGAAGACGAAGGCCCCAACATGCAACAGATTCCGGGGCCGCGGCAGCATACGTTTTTACGAATTTTTGAAACGATGGGCGGCGCGTATGTTTTACATACTCCCCATAGCCTGCCGACCGCTTTGCGCCGGGGACTGAATACCGTCGATCATCCCCATCGGGGCGCGCCCTTCTTTATGCTGATGCCCATGAATGTGCAACCGCAAACGATCACGAACTTTAATCCGCGTGAGTTGCCCCGCGAAGCACCACCCGCGATGGGCGCCGCCCGGGATGACGGTCAATACGACGCTGCCGTTCAGGCCATTCAAAAAGCCGCGCGTGTAGTGGTAAAATGCGGTGGTGGTGCCCGTCAGGCCGGGCAGGCAATTGGGGAATTTCTGGACCTGGCCGATGCGGTGGCGGTTACATCGCCGTTGGTATCAGGTGTGATTCCCTTTCAACATCCCCGCAATATGACCGTGGGCGGTTCTAAAGGTTCGCTGAGCGGCAATTACGCTATGGAACACGCCGATTTGTTGGTGGTGATCGGCAGTCGTTTTGTGTGTCAGTCCGATTGTTCCCGTACCGGTTATCCGAACGTAAAGCAGGTGATCAACATCAATACCGAC
>JAGRMX010000489.1 GCA_020441025.1 Leptospiraceae bacterium | reverse complement strand
GGGCCGTGCGCAAATACAGATTGATATAACTTTCCGATTCTTCGATGATCTCCAGAAAATCTTCCGTGTCTATGGATACCCGCGATTCGGGAGAGTACGCGCCGCCGTAGACCAGTCGCGCGTGGTAGGCCGCCGAGTAATCGCCTCGCTTGCTGTGTATATAAGAGATGGTCTGCCAGGTGCGCACAAAGGCTGCGCTCCAACCGGCATCGGGCAACAGACGTCCGCCCGCATCGCGCACGGGAATCTGTCGTAGTATTTGTTCACATTGTTGAAACGATTCGTCAAACTCGCCTTCATCAAACATGGCGCGGGCCAGCGCAATGCGCAGGGTGGTCTGGATGAAAGGCGCAAGGTCGGTTCGTTCCAGTTCGCGTTGGGCCAACTCGCGCGCTTCCCGGGGCGTGCGTTTTTGATATAGATATTCGTACAGATCCGCGTGGATTTCTTCCTTAATATAGGCGGGCAAATCGCCCTGCGCCAGCAGAGTGTTGAACACCGGCGAGATGCGGCGTTCCAGAGCGGTTTGAAGATTGGCTTCCAGTTTCAGTGTTTGAAAATGCAGGTAATAGTCGGGATAATCCGCATTGAGCGTACGCACCGTTTCCAGAGCCGCCGGTGAGCGCTCCCCCCGGGCATAAGCGCGGGCCAGGCGTTCCATTGTGGCGGCGCGCATCAAATCGATTTGCGTTGTGCTGAGCTTTTCGGTAAAGGCCCCGGCATCGATTTGCCTGAGAAAGTCTTCCAGTATCGGAATCGGATCGGCGCCGCTGTTGCCGGCGTTGTGCAACTGCCATTCCAGCTTCGCGTAGGGATTATGTTCAATCAACTCGGTCAGGTTGTCGTCGATCGAATCGGTCTTATTGAGTCGTCCGCGTTGTTGTTGAAAAACCAGACGATCGATCATGATTCGTCCGCGGTATAAAAAGAACTCGGGAGTTTGGCCGAACTGCTGGCGAACCGTGTCCAGCGATAACAGATAGCGATCCGGATTTTCGCTGCGGTAGCGTAAAGTCAGATTGTACTGTTCTTCAATACTGGCTTCGGCCGGCACCACCCCCTGCGGTTGAATGAAATAAATATTAACGCTGTTGTACAGCTCGGCGGCGTATAGAAAAGAACCGCCGATAAAATTCGTATATATGCTGCTCAGTATGTTATGCTCGTTGTCCAGCAGTTGCTTTTCCTGTTGCACGCCCCCGTTCGCGTTGAGCTTCAGGCTATACAGAGCGCCGTTATCATTCCGATCGATGCTTCCGTTTTTATTGGTGTCGCGGCGAATGGACGTATAATATAGATGCGTGCCGTTCTGACCGAAAGATGGATTGGTATATATGTACGCGGGATTGGCGGCGTTGCGGGGGAGAGGCACTTCCACTTCCCGCATGCCCACAAAATAAACGATGTACGGTCGCCCGCCGTGATGATTGTTCCGGTATGAGATAAAAGCCAGCGCGTCACCGGCCATATTAAAACGTGGTTGCACTCCGCCTTCGGTAGTCACCGGAATCAACGGGCCGACGGGCTCATCGTCTTCCATTCTTACCATCCACAGATTGTACGTACCCGGCGAACAGCGATCGCTGGCAAATACCAGCGCGCTTCCGTCCGGTCGCCATACCGGATCGGTTTCGGCGGATTCACCCCGGCACACTTCCGGTAACTCCTGCGCCAGTTCTTCGATGCGCGCCGACAGATCCCGGCTGTTATCCCATAGATCCCCCGGAGAGATGCCATCGATCATGTTTTGAACGATCTCTTCCGGATCGATGTTAACGATGCGTAGATCGCCGTTGCTGTCCGCATCTTCGCTGACAAATACCAGTCGTGTACCGTCATCCGGAACCGCCGGGCGATACTGTTCGGCCGGATGTTGAATCAAGGGAACGTTGACGGTGTTACTCAGGTCGCGCATCCATATATCGCCGCTGCCGTCCCGGTTGGACGTATAAAACAGATGTCCGGTAGCGGTCGTAATGGGATGCAGGTTGGCGCCGCGTTGAATGGTCAGCGGAAAGTGACCGCCCAGGTTGGAACGAAAATAACGATTGGAAAGCTGACGATAATCAAACCGGGGCGGCTCCAGCGGGGGTACCGACTGACAGGCGATTACTCCCAGCGCGAACAAACATAGCTGGGGTATCAGAACAAATTGAAATAAACGCTTCGGCAATTCGATACTCATGCAAACTCAGCGCACTCGCAACCAGCGATTATTCTCATCCAGTACCCACTCTCCGCTGCGGGCCTCCAGATAAAATCGACGCAGGTATTTCTTTTCAATGTCTTCGGATTGATCGGCAGGGGCGTTCTGTGAATGATAAGAGTACAACCATTCCCGGGCGCGGTTTACTTCCGAGGCGATTTGAGCCGCAATGGCCATTTCTTCCGGATTACGATAACGGCCCTGACGCGGCGCTACTTCCGCCGGTACCGGATGCAAGCGACCGTCGTAGCCCTCGCCCAGTACCCGGGCGGCGCGGTACTCCCGCACCGGTTCGTTATAAAACTCAATGACACCCGTTTCCACATGATAGCGTCGCAGTGCCGTCATAGTTCCCTGGCCTTCCACAGCCTGGCCGCCGCTGACACCGTCGTATTCGGACGTGCTCTGGGAAGAGGCAATCAACCAACCGTCTTCTTCGACTTCGCCTTCTTCGCCGATCAACTGTCGTTCCGCGGCGGTCCGTGCGGGTGTCAGGGTAATGGGCGGAATATCTATCGAAATGCACGAACCCTTGCGGATGATGCGCTCAATGGGATCGCGTACCGGTTGCAGCAATGTGCACCGGGTAAAAATGAATCCACC
>JAGRMX010000488.1 GCA_020441025.1 Leptospiraceae bacterium | reverse complement strand
CGCCATTGAAATCGACGTGGACGCCGTTGCGGACGGCAAACACGTATTTGTTTCCGGCATCATGCAACACATCGAAGAAGCCGGTGTACACTCCGGCGATTCGGCCTGCATGCTTCCGCCGATAGGGTTACAGCCGGAGATGATTCAAGAAATTAAAACCGCCACCGAAAGAATCGCGCTGGAACTGAATGTTGTCGGTCTGTTGAATATTCAGTACGCCATCCAGAAAAATAAACTGTATGTCATCGAAGTGAATCCGCGCGCCAGTCGAACAGTACCGTTCGTCAGTAAATCCATCGGCATCCCGATTGCGAACATCGCCACTCAAATCATGATGGGAAAGTCCATCGCCGAACTGGGTTTACCGGAAATGGCACAGCCCGATTATATTTCGGTCAAAGAAGCGGTTTTACCGTTCAATCGATTTCCCGGCACCGATATCATACTGAGTCCCGAAATGAAATCGACCGGCGAGGTGATGGGCATTGCGCGCACTTCCGGTGAGGCGTACTTGAAAGCCATTATTGGAGCGGGTGAACCGATTCCCGCATCGGGCGGCATTTTCTTCAGCGTCAACGATCAGGCCAAACCCATGCTGGTGAAAGAAGCGCAACAGTTGCAGGCGCTGGGCTTCGTGCTTTACGGAACCTATGGAACCGCGCGTTATCTGAAAGACAGCGGCGTTGAAGTGATTCCGCTGCATAAGATGCGGGACAATCGACATCCCAATCCGTTGGATGAAATGCGTCGGGGAAATATCAATCTGGTGATCAACATTCCGGAAATCGGTAAAACCAGAGATGACGCATTCGTAATTCGACAGGAAGCCATCAAAACCGGCATTCTGTGTGTGACCACTCTGGCGGGAACCATGTCGCTGGTGAATGGGCTGGTGCAAATGCGCGACCAATCTTTTTCCGTACACTCTCTGCAATCGATTCATAAAAATTCCTGATTGTCGAGAGTGAGTTCGCTCGAAAGTTGATCACATCGATCAATCGGTAATTGTATGCGACAATCGGTACGCATTTTATTTATACCCGGACTGGGCGCCGATCGACGCATGTACGCCCCTCTGATGGCGCATTTACACTCCGCCGGTTTGAAATTTCAGGCCGTCCATCTGCAATACGTATCCATGCGGCATCGGCGCGAACCGTTGGAAGCATACGCCCGTCGAATTTTCACGGAACAAAAGCCCGGCCGGCGATTCGATTTGATCATCGGCTGTTCCCTCGGTGGTATGATCGCTCAATCCGCCATCGAGCAGAAATTGGTCCACACAGACCGATTGGTTCTGATCAGCACCACCCACAGTCATGCCGACCTGACCCGGCTGTCACAAATATTGGGCCGAGTTCTGTACCATACTCCCGGTTCATTGAGTACCGGCATTTTACGTTTATTGGTCCGTATCTACCCGCTATTGCGGCGCAGCGTGAGTCAGGCGGCCGAGATGGCCCGTATGGCGGCCGAATCTCCACCGGGATTCCTCTTTCAGGGTACCTATCTGGCGCTCAACTGGCGCAGCATCACACGCAACGCGGACAAATTACGCTCTATCATAAAAAGCGGGCTTGCGCCGGATACGTTTCGCGTGCATGGCACATCGGACCCTTTAATCGGCTGGAAGAAAGTGATACGCCTGCCGCTACCCGGCCTGGTATTCGATGGCGGCAATCACATAATCGTTGTGACCAGAGCCGATACGATTGCCAGAGCGATTGTATATCGCTACGGTTGGTTTTGAGAAATAAGCTTCATCGCTCTTCGGATTTGATCAAAAAGGAACGGATATGATCCATAATTTCCTGATTTTCGGGGGCACCGCGTAAGGCGCGATATAGAGCTTTCTGAGCGCGATCCCGATCGCCCTGGCGCGCCAGCAGTACGCCCAGAGAATCAAGATAGGCGGGATGGTCCGGTTTTTCACGCACCGCTCTGGTAAGACAACGCGCCGCTTCATCATAATCATCCGGACCACCGTGCATGGCCAATAGATAGCCGAGTGAGTTCAGGCTATTCAGGTTATCCGGATCAATCTCGAGTACCCGCCGATGGCGATCCATGGATTCGGTGTAGCGTCCGGTACGCTCCAGCAAATAAGCCAGCATGGCATGCAGCCGGGTATCGGTCGGATAGCGAGACAGACGTTCATGCAACAAAGGTTCCGCATCGGACCAGAGCTCTTCCTGGATTAAACAAAATACGTTCAGAGCATGGATGGTACCCAGCTCCACATAATCGGGATACGCATCGATCAATTGATCCCAGTACGCCCGGGCCTGTTCGTAGTTTTGCAGATAATAATAGCAGATCCCCAGCTCATGCAATTCGAGCGGGCCGCCCTGCTCGTCCTTCAGCATTTGCTTCAGACTCAGGATGCGCTCCAGTATTAAGCGCTCTCGTTCAGTGTCCGATGAAACCATTCTTTCAATTCTGATATATGGGTGGTATACGTGCTCAGCGGAGTTACGGAAATACAATTCTCCATAATCGCCTCAAAATCCGAGTGATCCGATCGCAGATGATCCAATTGCAATGTTTTTAACTGAATTGTACGTTCGCTTCCGTCTTCACTCAAGACGGCATATTGATCATGATAACGACGCGTACCCTGATAGGTATAGCGCACGTCCGGAAAGGTCGCGTCGATGGATACGCCTTTTTCTTCCGGATAATTTACATTATAAACAATGCGCGGTTTCATGTGCGTATAATTCGCTCGTATCCATTCGCATACCCAGCGAGCGGGACGTTGCATATCCACATCCTTTTTCATTTCATCCGGTACCGGACAACTGACCGCTA
>JAGRMX010000487.1 GCA_020441025.1 Leptospiraceae bacterium | reverse complement strand
TGAGACTTCCCCTTCGGCACCGGCCGAAAAACGTCCCGGTCTGTTCAATAAAACCGAAAGCGAACATCGCCCGTGGTTTGAGCGGCATGCCGAACTACCGAAGGCGGATATTGCATCCGCAAATCCACAGGCCGTCGGGGAGCAAACGGATAATGCGCAGACGGTCGCGGACGTGCAGTCGGGGCAGATGGATCATGCTGCCAATATTGGATCCGATGATTTGTACGCATCAGAAGAAGACTCAGAAGAATTAGCCACCGTTGCTGCTCAACCGGCAAATCTACACCCGACCGAATCGCCCGAAAATGAATCCGATTGGAATGCGGACCGGCGCCCGTTTAATGGAACGCGGGCGGCCTTGAATGCCAGGGCCGCACAGGATGTCTATGAAGGATTGCGCGGCCTTAACGGAGCGCGCGATGCGCGTGATCGCACCCGCCGTTCGGACGCGGATGAGGGCTTTCAGGGATTTTTTACACCGGATGAATCGCGTTTCCATTTTCGCGGCGGCCCGCGCACACATCGTAGCGGAAATGTACGTCAACCACAGCGCTGGTCCCGTAGCGAATCCCGATCACATGTTCGCCGCACCGACACGGATCGACAGTTTGATAAACGAGATTATGACCGGGATCTTAGAGCATCACAAACCGGCGGTCGAACAGCCGCGCAATTGATGAAGCCCATGAATCTGCGTATTCTGGATCGGATTCATGCTCATCAGAATGATCGTGAAGCGGATCATGATGCAACGGAAGCGCAACCCGGATATGATTCCGCTCTGGAATTCAATGCGCAAATGGATACAGACGGGTTTGTTGCGCATCATGGCAACGACCAGGATTTACAGAACGATCGCGAGCAGAATATGGCGACAGATTCTTCCGTTTTTATCGAAGAATCTGAAGTCGATTTCCAGGATCCGGATCTGCTGGAAGATAATGTTACTATGGTCTCGGAGTCGGAGATAGATTCAAAGGCGCATGCCAATCTGTCTGCGTCCGATGGGAGCCGGTCGGAGCAGGCCAATTACCCGGCTGACGAACAGATTGCCCCGCAGCGCCATTCATCCGGAGCGGACGACTCGGCCTTTGATGCCGAAGATGAAGACGATCAACTCAAATTGATCCAATCGGCCGTTCCCGAATCCATGGTACCCGAGTTTCGCTTGAAGACCAACCGGCGCTATACGTTACCCACGGATATTTTACAGTACGCCAAACCGTTACCGGCTCAGGATGTCTCCCGGGACATTGATACCACCAGAGAACGCCTGGAAAAGGTCATGCAGGACTATGGCGTTCAGGCCAGGGTGGTGCATATCCAGCGCGGTCCCATAATAACTTTGTTTGAAATCAAACTGGAACCGGGTGTGAAAGTCTCGCGTATACTGGGTGTGTACGACGAAATCAAAATGCACCTGGAAGCACCTTCCATTCGAATCATCGCGCCCATTCCGGGCAAATCGACCATTGGAATTGAAGTGCCCAATAAGAAACGGGAGCCGGTACTCTGCGGAGAAGTGTTGCGCTCGGACTCGAAGTCGAATCAACAGCGTGAACTCAATATCATTCTGGGAAAGAACATCCAAGGTGAAATCCTGCATGTCGATTTGACGCGATTGCCCCACCTGCTGATTGCGGGCGCCACCGGAGCCGGTAAATCGGTGTACATGAACTCCATCATCGCTTCATTGCTATACGGTCGCTCGCCGGAAGACGTGCGTTTCCTGATGATCGATCCCAAGATGGTGGAATTAAAGCTATACGAAGGGATTCCGCATCTCATCTCTCCGGTGATTACCGACGTGCGCCTTGCCAGCAAAGCGCTTACCTGGACCGTCGCCGAAATGGAACGCCGCTATTCGATTTTATCCCACTCGCGGTGCCGCGACATCCGATCGTACAATGATCGTTTTAAGGCCGGAACTTTACCGACGGAGGCCGCTCGACACGCCCGCCACATGCCGTATCTGGTGGTATTCATCGACGAGCTTTCGGATTTGATGATGGTGGCCGCCAAGGACGTGGAAGATTCGATCATACGTTTGACTCAAAAAGCGCGGGCAGTGGGCATTCACATCATCATGGCCACGCAACGACCGTCGGTAGATGTTATTACGGCTTTGATTAAGGCCAACTGTCCGGCTCGCATCGCCTTTCATGTGGCTCAGAAAACCGACAGCCGAACCATTCTGGATGCCAACGGCGCCGAAACCCTGCTGGGACGCGGGGATATGCTATATAAATCCCCGGTCAGTACCGGTCTGATTCGCATCCAGGCACCGCTGATCACCGAAGAAGAAATTGAGCGCATAGTCGCGGAAACACGTCGCTATGGACGTCCGGCCTACATCGATCTGGACGCTTCCGATGCCGGTGGTTCAGGCGGCGAATCCGAGGACGTGGATCCGGCCTTATTTGAAGAAGCCTGGAAGATTGTTCTCGAGTCCGGCAAAACCTCGACCTCGTACATCCAACGTCGGTTACGCATCGGTTATAATCGGGCGGCCAATATTATCGAAGAAATGGAGCGTCGCGGATACCTGGGGCCCGCCATCGGTAATAAGCCCAGAGAGATTTTGAAAAGGTCTTGACCGGCGGCCATATGAGAACGGCATGTTCGGGGTGGCCTTCCCGTACATGTGCGGAGCTCGATGGCCGACTTCCAGTTTTGACCTGATTAAAATTAGACCGCGCGTATGAAAACTCACCGGACCATGATAACCCAATTCAGCTTACCACCGGGCCGAATCCAGACCGGCCTGTTTCTGATGCTGGCCTTTACAGGCCTGGCTATGCTTTCTCCGGTAGCCGGACA
>JAGRMX010000486.1 GCA_020441025.1 Leptospiraceae bacterium | reverse complement strand
ATACGAGCCCCTGATGCGACTGCTGCGACCGGACCCGTATGCGGACGCGGCCGAAACGCTGCCCGAACCACCTTCCGGTGGCACGGTCACGCCGCCCGATGAGTTTCTGGAGGAAGAGCCGCGCTTCAGTTATGCCGATCGGGATGCGGCCCTGGCGGAATACAACCGGGCCCGGGATCTGATTGCGGCCGGTAAAGTGAACCAGGCCCGTTACCTGCTGGGTAAGCTGGAACTGTCCAATGCCGGCTTCGAGATTAAGAATCGGGTTTTATTCTTACGCGAAGCCATTCCGCGAGCCTTACCGGACGATTTTCGCGACCCGGTCAGTTTGAACGAAATCCTGGCGGAACCCTATATGTATCGCGGTGCTCAGGTGCTGTGGGTGGGAGTTCCCGCGAATTTCAGTCAATCGGAAGGGATTTTGCGCTTTGATTTTCGGCTTCAGCCGGAGCAGGGCACCCGGATACTGGTTCTGTACCCTTACGAAGCGCGCGGCCTGCAACCGCCCGAGGATCTGGAATCCGGTCGCGAAATCCAGGTGCTGGGCACGTATCTCAAGCTGGAAGACAATCGCCTTACCCTGCAGGCCGAGTCGATCCAGACCAGGTGATTCCCCCATGCCTTCAGGGTTTTGGGCGCCCCCGTCGGCACATCGTCCCCGAAACTTGAATCAAAAAAACGAATTCTTGCTTGCAGAAATGCATTTTTTGTTTATAATTTAACCCGAAACATCCGATTCCAGTACTGGAAACACGGAGGTTTATCATGGCTGTGAATGGAGTCACAGAAATAGCATACAACCCCGCAATAGCGCGCCAGGCTCGAGATGTGGCCGAGGCCGCGCCCAGGGACGTGCCCCGGGCCCAATTGCCCGATAAAATCGATCTGCCCAACCAAAGAGCGGATCGACCCGATCCCGATGTGCGCTCAAAACCGCGGTTCGAACCGGATAAGCTGGTAATGAAGCCCAGCGCCGTTCCGCTGGAAGAGCGTCTTTCACAGGTGATGAGTCTGGAAGACGTGCAGCGATTGCTTTTGTTGCGCAGTCCGTTCGCCCGTGAAAACAGCGCCACCCTCGAGCGCACCGGGAAAATTTTTGACATGCGTTCCTGAGCGGAAGTCAATCACACGACTGACACGGATTGCGGGCATTGCATGTGCTCCGCAATCCGATTCCGCGCTTCAATTAGCAGTCTGCTGAAAACGTCCCGAATCAAGCATCGCCCCACCGGAGCGGTGTGAGCGGATAGGAACTTTCTACGATTGAAAATTCTGTCGTGGACTTTTTCAGCGTCGGTATTGTCGGCAAAGCCGCAAATCCTCACATTTCGCTACGCTCATGGGCCTGCATTCGAGTAGGCTGCAGGCTGTTTTTCAACAGCCTGTTAGTTCGATTCAGACCGATCTCAACAGATACTAATTGTAAAGTTGGGCCGCAGCGATTGTGCGATTTTACATATTGCGCCGATAGCTGCCGCCCACCTTGTACAGGGTATTGGAAATCTGCCCCAGAGAACAAACCCGGGCGGCATCCATTAAGGCTTCAAACGTATTCGCGCCCTGTAGAGCGGTCGATTTCAACTGATCCAGAGTCCGGTCACTTTCTTGCGCATAAGCGCGTTGCATGAGTTGTACGCTTTCAATTTGCCGATCTTTTTCTTCGTCCGACGAGCGAATCAATTCGGTGACCATACTCTCCCGGGCATTGGGATTCAGATATGTGTTCACGCCCACAATCGGTAATTCTCCCGAGTGCTTGAGTGCTTCATAATGCAGGGATTCTTCCTGGATACGCGCTCGTTGGTACATGGTTTCCATGGCCGCGGGAACTCCGCCACGTTCGGTTAAACGACGGAACTCGGCCAGCACTGCCTGCTCGACTAACTCGGTCAATTCATCAATGATAAACGCTCCTTGAGAAGGATTTTGATTCTTGTTCTGTCCCAGCTCCTTGTTGATTATCATTTGAATGGCCATGGCGCGACGTACCGATTCCTCCGTCGGTGTGGTGATGGCTTCATCGTAAGCATTGGTATGCAGACTGTTGCAGTTGTCGTACAGTGCATACAGAGCCTGCAGCGTGGTGCGGATATCGTTAAAATCGATTTCGCGGGCATGCAGGGAGCGTCCGCTGGTTTGAATGTGATACTTAAGTTTTTGTGAGCGATCATTAGCGCCGTACAGCCTGCGCATGGCTACCGCCCAGATACGCCTGGCCACGCGACCGATGACGGAATACTCGGCGTCCAGGCCGTTGGAAAAAAAGAAACTGAAATTAGGCGCGAAAGAATCGATAGGCAGTCCCCGTTTGAGATAGTACTCGACGTATGTAAATCCGTTGGCCAGCGTGAAGGCCAGTTGAGTGATGGGATTTGCGCCCGCTTCGGCTATGTGATAGCCGGAAATAGATACGGAATAGAAATTACGCACCTGGTTTTGAACGAAGTATTCCTGGATGTCGCCCATCATGCGTAACGCAAAGGCCGTTGAAAAAATGCAGGTGTTCTGCGCCTGATCTTCTTTTAAAATATCCGCCTGCACGGTACCGCGTACCCGATGCAGGGCGTCGGCCTTGATACGTTCATAGGTTTCCGGCTCGACCAATCGGGAGCCGCTCATACCCAGTAGTTGCAACCCCAGACCATTATGGCCGGTCGGTAAATCGCGTCGATAGGTTGGAACGGGCAGATCTTTTGCCTGATAAAACGCGGCGATTTTTTGGCGAGCCGTCTCCAGTTCGCCGCTGGCCGCCAGATGGCGCTCGATCTGTTGGTCAATCACCGTATTAAAAAAGAATGCCAGCAACTTGAGCGACGGACTGTT
>JAGRMX010000485.1 GCA_020441025.1 Leptospiraceae bacterium | reverse complement strand
CCAGTGATGAGTTTAATTTTGATTATTTCAATCACGGTGATTATTTGCGGGCGGTAGAAGACAAGCAACGCAGCGAATCCATTTCCAAATTATTGTACCCGAACGAAAACATCGTGCAGGGCAAGGAACTGCGACTCAAGCAGGAGTATTTGCTGGTATCGGCCACGGTGCAGGACGCGCTGGCCACTTTCATCCAGGAAGAGGGTCTCAACTTTGATCGTCTGAGTGATCGGGTGTTCATGCAGTTGAATGATACGCACCCGGCACTGGCGGTGGCGGAGTTGATGCGTATTCTGGTTGATACCCACGATCTGGATTGGGAACCGGCCTGGAAGATTACCAGCAAGGTGTTCGGTTATACCAATCATACGGTCATGCCCGAGGCGCTGGAAAAATGGGATTTAAATCTATTTCGTAATTTGTTGCCCAGGCACCTGGAAATAGTTTATGAAATCAACTATCGCTTCATGGAAGATATGCGCGCCAGAGGAGCCAGCGACGAGGAACTCGGCCGTCTGTCTATAATTGAAGAAGGGCCCCAGAAGAAAGTACGCATGGCCAATCTGGCGTTTGTAGGCGCGCGTGCGGTGAACGGTGTGGCGGCATTGCATACGGACATTATCCGGCAGCATACCTTCGCCGATTTTCATAAATACTTTCCGGATAGAATTCAGAATAAAACCAACGGCATTACCCACCGGCGCTGGATTGTAACCGCCAACCTGGAATTGACCGATCTGATCAAAGAGGCCATCGGTAACGATTGGATCAAAGATTTAAAAGATCTACGTAAGCTGGAGAAATACGCGGAAGACGGCGCGTTTCAGAGACGCTGGGATGAAATCAGAAAATTGAATAAGGAACGTCTGGCGCATATGATTCAATTCGAATGCGGCGTGCGTTGCAATCCGGATAGCGTGTTTGATATTCAGGTCAAGCGGATTCATGAATACAAACGCCAGCATTTAAATATACTGCGGGTTATCGCCGATTACCAGCGCATCAAAGCCGACCCGGGCATGGATTATACGCCCCGCACGGTGATCTTCGCCGGAAAAGCCGCGCCCGGTTACCACATGGCCAAGAACATCATTAAACTCATTCATTGTGTGGCCAACGTAGTCAATCACGACGATGATGTGGCCGACCGATTAAAGATCGCTTTCTTACCCAACTATCGGGTGAGTATGGCCGAACGCATATTCCCGGCGGCGGATATTTCCGAGCAAATCAGTACGGCCGGAATGGAAGCGTCGGGTACCGGCAACATGAAGTTTATGCTGAACGGCGCCATTACGGTCGGGACACTGGACGGAGCCAACATTGAAATTAAAGAAGAAGCCGGCGACGAGAATATTTACATATTCGGCAAAACCGTCGAAGAGCTGCACGAGTTGCGTCCTCATTATGATCCGGTGGGCATTTACAATCGTAATGAAACCATCCGGCACGTGCTGGATGCCGTGCGGGGAAACTACTTCAATCGTAATGAGCCCGGTCTCTTTCAGGAACTATTCCACTCGCTGGTGTACGGCGGCGACTACTACTTCCTGCTGGCCGATTTTGAAGATTACATGAACGTGCAGGCCCGCATATCAAGCGACTTCAAAAATCGCTCCGCCTGGCTGCGCAAATCGATTTTAAATACGGCTCGCTGCGGTATGTTTTCTTCCGATCGGACCATCGGTCAGTATATGAATGAAATCTGGGGATGTAAGCCGGTGGATCTGCCGTCACCCCGTATATCGGCGCATCAATGAGAGTGCGCCCCTGACGCGCATCATTGACAATGCATGAATGACGGCGCATCAGTGATTGCACCGCAAAGAGTTTACGTAAACGCGATTTGCGATTTCAGTATTCGGGAATGAATTTGCCGTTATGGGTGCGGATGGTCCGCGCGTCCAGATCGGCATAATAGCTTTCCAATGCAAAGCGTACCGAACTGAAGGCGATTTCACTCCAGTTGATTTCATCGCGCTCGTACAGGCGAACTTCCAGCGATTCCTCGCCGGCGGAAAAGTTCAAGTCGAGTAGTTCGGCCCGGTAGACCAGATACACCTGATTGATATGCGGGATGCTGTATACCGAATGCAGATTGGTTATCCGGACGTTGGCATGGGCTTCTTCCTGTGTTTCACGGATGGCGCCCTCCTCGGTGGTTTCGCCGTTTTCCAGGAACCCGCAGGGAATAGTCCAGAAACCCAGCCGGGGCTCGATGGCCCGCTTACACATGAGCACGCGCTGATCCTTCCACAGAGGCAGCGTGCCCACTATCACCCGGGGATTGCGGTAGTGTACTATGTCGCAGGCATCGCACACCATGCGGGGCAGGGAATCGCCGGCAGGGATACGTTCTACGACGGGTCCACCACAATAACAGCAGTAGCGCATGGTCAATCTGGTGGAATCGTTCATGATGACACAGGAGTATCGAATTTCAAGGATTCGTCCGACAATGTATTTACCGGCCCATGTACAAAAGAAAAAGGTGGCAGGCGCCGGGGTCAATTTTAGTTTTTTTTAGAATTCATTATGCATTACGAAGCACCGGAACATTTAATTACTTTCAGGGACTGGCCGGACAGCAGCGTACGCGAGGTGCTGGATCTGGCTCTCAAGGTCAAGCGCGCCCGTCACTACTATCAGGGCGCCATGAGCGGGCGCACCCTGGTCATGCTGTTCCAGAAGACTTCCACCCGTACGAGGGTGTCCTTTGAAGCGGCCATGACCGAAATGGGCGGACACGGCATATACCTGGACTGGAATTCTTCCAACTTCAAGCTTTCCAAGATCAAATACGAAACGGCTTATTTATCCCGCAACGTGGCCATCATCATGG
>JAGRMX010000484.1 GCA_020441025.1 Leptospiraceae bacterium | reverse complement strand
CATATCATTGGTGGGTTCATCCAACAGCAACATGTCCGCCGATGTTTGCATAGCCAGCATCAGATCCAGGCGAATTCTTTCACCTCCACTGCATTTATTCAGCCCGGTCTGCGCAGATACAGCAATCAGCCCGGCATCGTGCATAATTTTACCCAGGGCGCGATGATCCAGATGGCCCGCCCGGTTCAAGATGTAATCTCTAATACTTAAATCATCAAGGTCATTCAAACGGGTTTGCGATACCAGCACGGGTTTACGCAGCGCGGACCAGGTCGTACCGCAATCAGGCTCGCGCAATCCCGCCATCAACTGTAGCAAGGTGGTCTTACCGGAACCGTTGGCGCCCATTAAAGCCCAACGCTGATGACTGTACACACCGACAGAAATCGCCTTCGGCCATAACGGAACTCCTGCATAATGAACATTCACAGACGCGAGGGAAAGTATTTGAGCGGGCAATCGACTCGAAACTATAGACGGCAGGCGAAACTTTACACCGTTCGCAATCCGCCTGTTTTGTAATACGGCCCGATCGCGCTGCAGACCGGCGATCTGTCGATTGTATGCGTTTTCCAGACGCGCATCGGTACGATCCGCGCGATTACGCTGAAAATTGACCAGTGCGGCCGGATTCTTCTGCGTTCGATTTCCCGCTTCGGCTTTCTGTCGACGTTTCTTTTGACGTTCACGGCCGATCTGCAATTGGCGCTCAGTCGCGCGCACCTGCCGCTGCATGCCTTTCCATTCACGATTCCGGGCCTCGCCCTCACGTTGACGTTGTTCCAGATACACGTGCAGATTGCCGCCATATTCATCGAGTCGGCCCGCTTCCAGATGCAGTATACGATCGGCCAGACGCAACAATCTACGATCGTGCGTTACAATCAACAGGTACTGATTCTGCGCCAATACCAGGCTGCACATTCGATCAAAGGCCCGACGGTCCAGATGATTACTGGGCTCATCCAGTAACAATAGACTTCGGTGGGGCAGTTCGCGAATGGCCCTGAATATCCGGTCGGCTCTTTCCTGACCGGGACTGCCGGAAAGTAGCTCATCGGTTTCATGTTGTCGCACCAGATAATAATCCAGTCCTCTGCGTTCGCAGGCGGCTACCAGACAGCTTAACAGAGCGGTTTTACCGGAACCATTTGGGCCGGTCAGGCAGGTCAGCTCGCCGATTTGCAGACCGAGATTCAAATTACGGAACAGATTGCGACTTCCATGAGTAACATGGAGATTTGAGAAAGATAACATATGCGCACCTCCGCAGGGGCAAACGATAAAGCGGATGGATGGAAGTTTAAATGCGCATAATCGGCGATGGACGCCGGGAACAAAATGGCACGTAGTACTAAGCTGTCAAGTGAAATCAGCAATCCGGAACGGTGGGCTTAAAATGTACTGTGATTGTCGGATCAAGGAACCGAATCCTGAAGAGCCGATCACAGACTGAAACAATGCTCGATCAATTACAGGATATCAATGGTGAGTGTTGATATTTAACCGGAGCGATAATCGAATCCGTACCGGTTAGAAAATGAACAATGACATGATAAACGTAATCAGTATACTCAGCAGAAAAAGTCCGAGATAAAGCACACCTCGGCCGATGGTACCCAGCACCGGAATCAAACCAAGCAGCTTGCGAATGGGATTCACCAGCAGCAAGCATCCGAAAAATAACGCCATAAAACCGATTATGATGTACACCCACTTCTCCGAGTGCAGTTGATCTTGCTCTGATCGAATCAGATCGGCATAATCCGCCGGAGCGATAATCAGCGGATGTCCTTGATCCTCATTGGCCGTAATTCGATTCCCGTGTAACACTCCCAGTACCGTATAATCGCTTTCGGGATTGTAACGATAGACCGTGTAGCGAAAACGTTCGCAATCCGGCCCGGGATCGTTGATGCAGTATTCATTAAAATAAAAGTAATCGCCCTGTTTCTGTAACACCTGATTCCCGCGAATATCCGCAAGCGTTACGGTATACCCGGGAATATTGACCAGCTCATAATTCGCATCCAGCCCGAAGCGATCGCTGCCGGTCATCAACTCCATGGTATCGACCTGACCGTTATCGGTTCCGGTATAAGGCTCGCCGTTAAATTGTCCCGCACAGGCCTCTGTGTTATGAATATTCAAATTCGGATCGGCGGTCCACAGCATAATGCAATCGCCGGTCTGCGAATTCACCGCGTAGGAATATGCCTGCGCCATCCGTTCCCAGCGAAAGTAAGGACCCGGTTTCAAGATGGAACGATCACCGATATAGGCCGCCTGAATACGTCCGGTAGCGTACACAATACTGCCGTCCGCCGGAGTCGATTGGACACTCACAGCGGAACAGGGGGCGCCACAATCGTCTTCCAGTTGAGCTCCCAGAATAAAAACTACCAGACCGACTGGAATCAACACCGCACCCAGCAGCATGCCCGTTATGGAACCGGCTATTCGAGCCAATAACGATGTCTGTTGGTTTTGATCGGGGGCATCTTCCATAAACAATCCTGAATCAGGATTATGTCGTGTTATGACCTGGCAAGTAAAAAAGCAAAATGCGTGCTGTCGTCGCTGAAAGGCATCCGCGCTAACGGATTGGGTGATCGGCAGTTAATGCTTCAATCCGAATCGTCGGCAGTGACTTGCAGACGATTGGATTCGATGCTGTAGAGCGAATCCGTAATAGAAATCAATTGATCGCTCTGATGCGCGGTGATAATCACGGGCAGATTAAACTCCGTCATTGCGGATCGAATCAACCCGTTCAGCGTGCGAGCCCCGGCAGCATCGAGGCCGGCATAGGGTTCATCCAGTAATAGAACATCCGGTTGAGAAAGC
>JAGRMX010000483.1 GCA_020441025.1 Leptospiraceae bacterium | reverse complement strand
ATAAAACCGGACCGGTGTTCATGAGCAAACAGGGTGTTCTGATTTTCAATCCCCGCAGTGGCAGAGGTAAAGCTACCGTACGCGCCAGAGACTTTTCCGATCACTGGAAGGCGCGCTTCGGCACCGAACTGGCCCTGCGCCCGACCCGTTCCCTGGCGGACATTCGAGTGGCAGCGCGCGAAACCTGGCAGCCGGATACGGTGCAAATTTTCATGGGCGGCGATGGAACACTTTCAGAATCATTGCAGGGCCTGGCTATACAGTCGCATTTTCAACCCATCACCCGACCGGTCGGTTTTTTACCCGGCGGCACGGGTAACAGCTTTTTACGCGATTTTAATATTCTCGATTATAAGGACGCCCGCGATCGATTATTGCGCGCCCTTGAAGATGAATCCATTATCGATGTAGACTCGGGCATCATTACCTATAATGAAATCAACGAGGAAGAACCGGCCGTGCCCGGCGACCTTGTACAACGCATTACTTTTAATATCTGGGGCGTGGGATTGATCGGCGAAATTACCGAACTGGCCATTAAGATGCGCGCCATCGGTTCTCTGAACTATACGGTGGCCAGCGTGTTTAAGATGATGTCGCACAAGCCCTGGACTGTTACCGCCGTAATTGACGGACAGCGCGAAACGTTCAATTGCAACATGATTTCGGTGCACAACTCACGCTTTACCGGAGGCGCAATGGAGATCGCCCCGGACGTACGCATTAACGACGGCCGCCTGTTCTTATTGATATTGAAAAGCCAGAATCGTTCCCAGTTGTTCAAAGCCTTTCCCGAGATATTCAAAGGAACGCACGTGAATAATCCGCATGTGGAAACGCGCTTCATTGAGGAACTACGATTGGAGCGTCGCCGACCTTTTTTAATGAATGTGGACGGCGAACTGGAAACCGGCTGGCAACCTCGACTGCAGATCAAACCGCGCTTCTTTCGCTTGTTTATGCCGGCGGAAGACGTGAAAAAATGAACAATGTCTGCGGGCAAAAATTTAGCACCCGCAGACAATTCGCTTATTGTTTGGTTACTTTTTTACTCACCGGTAACCACGGTGCATATTTGCTTGTATGTACCCCAAACACCTAAATACTGTGTATCAATTTTCTCACGATAATGAACACTCTTGATCTGTGTTATCTGCCCCAATCTGGCCGCAGTTACAATCGAGTTATCTCCATGTATTACGGTAGCACCCAAAAAGCCGGGCTGAGTAGACGCACATGCAATTCCGGTTTTACTGCCGATTTCTGTTATCGGGCTATACCCTGGTGCCGGATATTCATGCACACCATTCACCGGAGTATCCGCCCCAAACGCCCCGACATTCCGAAAATTCGGATCGGCTGTGGTAACACACCCGATGAAAAGGGCTACACCCAGGCTAATGCCTATAACTAAGTTAGATATTCTACGCATATGCTCCTCCTCAATTACCGGTCACTATGGTGCAGTTCTGCGCAAATAAAGACCCCAGCAAAACACCCGATCGTTTGAAATCTATGCTGTTAATCTGATTGATACTTCCCGCAGCAGCAGCGGCACGCACCGAAGCGTCACCGGACGCGACCAGATTCAGGTACGATGACTGGCAGGACTCGCCTTCCCGCGCACCATGCCGACTGGCGATTGATTCCGAATGGGTCACATTGTAGTACAGGATACCATTCAGATCCGGGCCACCCACACCAACGGAATTGCTGGCGCAGGCCATGCTTAAAGCTGCTACCATTATTAACGCAACGAAGTAACTATGTTTTTTCATCCTTATCTCCTGGATTAAGCTGGTTTGCATTTACCAAAAGATGAAAGACGTCAACCAACTATCAAATACTCACACGATGGATTGCATTTTTATTTGTAAATTTTTAATAAAATTAACATAAAAACCGCGATTGATTAACACTCATACATTTTTATCAAAAGGATCGATTCATCGGCCGCGCGCCGTGCATATAGCCGCACAAACGAGCCGAAGAACTTTTCAGTTTGTCGCGTGCTTCGAAATTCGATTGCGTTGCTCTTCCCGAGTCTGACTCATTCATCGGTGTGTACATGCCCAGTTCAAGACTGTGTAGATAATGCTCGTTAAAAAAATGACCAAAGCGATTGCAAACATATACGGGGCCGTCAATGTTAATATCACCACGCGTACGGGCTTTCATGGCCAACACGCCCAGACGGGCTACCAGATCGCCGGTATTGGCAAAATGTTCCATATATGGAAGACCCGGCCGTCGCGCCGCCGGTGCGCGTACATATTGCATGCTATCCGCCGGATTGCCGAAGGTATATATCTCCAGCTTTCCGAGTTCACTTTCAGGTCGATTTAAATCCGTCCGCAATGCCCTGACAATCTGAGCGGCGATAACCGCGCCCTGAGAATGGGCCAATAGAATTACCCGACGGACTTCCGTTTTATGCAACTCCGCACGAATAAATTCCAGAGCACGTCGTGCTGTGCGGCGGCGTTGATAAAAGGCTTTTTGCGCGGTCACTTCAATCAAGTCCGGCAGGAGTGATCCGGTGGGATTGCATACGATGGTAATCGGGCGTTGAAACAGAGCGACGATGCATTGCGCATTTAAACGGGCCACATCCTCATTGGTGGCCACGCCGTTGATATAAATCCAGCGTTCATCCTCGAAGGCGGAACCGGAATCAATGTGGATCAACTCCGGTCCGCTCGAATCCGACTCGCGCTTATAATAGTTGTCGAAGCGACGCTTCAATCCGAAAGGCAATAAAAATACTTCCAGAAAATATTCAAACAGGCGCCAGATACCGCGCAGGTTACGCACCTGTATCAAATCCAGTTCGGAATACGGGCCGGTA
>JAGRMX010000482.1 GCA_020441025.1 Leptospiraceae bacterium | reverse complement strand
GAGTTCATCCAGGCTGGTGGGCTTCACCGGATGCCGTAAACTTACGTACAATTTAACTTTAGGTTCCGTGCCCGACGGTCGGATGGTAAGTTTACCTTCCGGCTCCAATAAAAACTGCAACACATTGGAAGTCGGGAGATCCTTAAAGAATTCCCGGTCCGCTTTGCCGTTGCGGGTTTGCTTTTTGTAGTCCAATACGCCGGTCACCGTGCGTTCGCCCAGTTTCCAACCGGTCAAGTCCTCTTCTCGCAGTCGATTGATGATTTCGGTCATCTTCTGCTGGCCAGCGGAACCTTTCATGGTCACCGATTTCAAATCTTCCAGATACAGACCGTAGCGCAGATACACTTCGTTCAGGTAATCCAGTATGTCGCCTTTCTCGAAAATCATTTCGCATAACAGCAGTGCGGATGCCAGGGAATCCTTATCGCGCACGAATTCTACCGGCAGGTAACCGTAAGACTCCTCACCGCCGAATAAGAACAGATCCCGTCCTTTTTTAAATCCGGCCCGACTCAGCTCGATATTACGCATCTGTTCCGCGATGTATTTAAAACCGGTCAGCACATCATGAATGCGTACGCCGTTTTGCTCCGCTATGCGTGTTTGCAAATCGGTGGTTACAATGGTCTTGAATACATGCCATTGGGGATCGCTTTTTTTGCGTTCGCCGGCACCCATTTTTTCGCACAGGAAAGCGCACATCAAACTACCGATCTGGTTGCCGTTGATCAGCACATATTGACCGTTTTTATCGCGGATGCCGGCCCCCAGACGATCGGCATCGGGGTCCGTAGCCAGAAATAAATCCGCGCCTTTTTCACGGGCCAGTTCTTCGGATAGCTTCAGCGCCTCGCGTTCTTCCGGATTGGGGAATCGCACCGTGGGAAATTCACCGTCCGGCTCGGCCTGTTCGGGGACCATCTCCACCTGAAAGCCGTATTTTTGCATCAGTCCCGGCAGCCAGGGTCCGCCGGTGCCGTGCAAAGGAGAGTAGATAATCTTAATGTCTTTTTTGCGTGCGCTGGCCGACGAAACAAAAGGCACTCCTTTAAATTTTTCGTAATAGATCTTCTTAATGTCATCTCCAATGATCTTAACGCGCTTTTGAAACAAATCATCCGAGGGAGAGAGGAACCTGACCGAAGCATAGTCGGTTACCGCGGCGATACTCGCTTCCAGATCGGTCTGATCTTCCCCGACCATCTGAGAGCCGTCGGAAGCATATACTTTATAACCGTTGTATTCGGGCGGATTATGACTGGCGGTAATAACCACGCCGCCGGTGGCTTTTAATTCGCGAATGGCGAATGAGAGTACCGGAGTGGGAGTGACTCCTTGAAACAAAAAGACATTCAATCCCAGACCGGCGGCCACTCCGGCGGTGGTCTCGGCAAACTCTCGACTCATACGCCTTGAATCGTGTGCAATTACCAGTGCGGGCTTTTTAGAACGCTTTGCGAGGAATTGGCTCAATCCAACGGTGGTGCGGCCTACGGTCCAGCGGTTCATGCGACCGGCACCATTGCCAATCACACCCCGCAATCCACCGGTGCCGAATTGGAGCGGATGCGCATAATAGTCCACTTCCTCCTGGTTTTGACCTTGCACATAATCATGAAAAATGCGCGCCGCTTCTTCCCGGATTTCGAGCGGGAAGCCGGGAGCGGTCCAATCCAGAATGGCGGTTTTAATTGCTTCGTTTTCAGTGACGCTCATAGGAACACCCGTTATAGAAGAATAATCAGAAAAAGACGGAAGCAGTCGTTATTCCAAATCGCATTTCGTTTAACCCGCACGGTACCATCGAGGTACCTGGCAATTCAATCGCGATGGGCGGCTACCTTTTTGAACAATTCTGACAGCCTGTATCTCGGTCAACTTTTTCGACCTACCCGGACTCCCGCCCGGCTGAAAAATTAAAATTTATTTGACCCCTGAATACATACGTGGTCTTAGACAACTCGTATGATTTCCCCCGAGACGCGGGACAAGACACTGATTCTGCATATTCAGGAGCCACGGGTTGATATGGTCGTGGCACGCAAGTTCCGCGAGGGCCTGAGCAGCTATTTGAAGGACAAGCCCGAGCGCATCGTGCTGGATCTCAAAGAGACCGAGTATTTCGACAGCTCGGCTCTGGGAGCTCTGGTGGCCTTCATGAAGGATGTCAAAGCCTATGGCGGGCAACTGATTCTGTGCAATCTATCCCGCAGTCTGTTGACCCTGCTCAAACTCTCCAAGCTGGATCTGCTTTTCGAAATTTCTGACGACCTCGAAAAAAGCATACAATGATGCCTTAAAAATCTACCGACGGTTCCCTGATGGCTATCCGTCAGCATCAATTTCATCATTTTTCCGCTCATTCCGCGCTGAATCGATAAAATCGGTCATCTGACCTTCAAATATAGGTCCGTCGCGCCACGATACTGCATATATGACCGATCCAACAACCCGGCAGGTTGTGGATGAAGCACTCATCCAGATGATGCAGGAAATCTCGGGTCGCGCCGCGGACGAGTACTGGGAAGAAACGATTCTCGGATCGGATGTCAATCAGATCCGGCACCTGTTTTATTTTCTGCAGGCGGAACGACGCATTGTACTGGTGAACTATGGCTCGGATGTATATCGCAGTCGAGTGATTGAAGTGCACAATACGCGCACACGGCTGCAAATCCCCGAGTTTCATGAGGAAGGTATCCGTCGCTGTTGGGTTAAGTTTGAAATCGTAAATGTGCTCTACCAGTTCGAAGTGCCCATACTGGACATCGGAGACGATTGGATTGAAATTCGAATTCCGGCATTTATTCAGTCGGCCACCCGCCGTAAAAATCGCCGTATATTCCTGGA
>JAGRMX010000481.1 GCA_020441025.1 Leptospiraceae bacterium | reverse complement strand
AATCGGACAGATAATGCGTGATCAGAGTTATGGACTGATTGCGCTCCAGCGCCCGATCAATCAACGCGATTATATTTTCACGGGATTTTGACATGAGTCCCAATTAAATCATCCGCAAACGGCAACCCTGCGGTATTTCGGATGTATTCACAACAGACTGCCGACTGCTCGCCGGAGATAGACCCGGTCCGCGCAAATCGGACTGCTATTATTATCGTATGCCGCACCGGTAAAATCCCGGGCATGCGTCTTAAAAAACCCGGTAATCTTACAAAAAAGATGGCATAACGGTTATTATTTTAAGTTTAGAAATCGGCGAATCGCGTTCGGACGGCTTATTCAATGACGGAATATGCAACCTTATCCGTTAATATGATCTGGCCGGATGTTTGTGTCGCATTGCTCATCGTATGCGGATTCGTCCGATGGAGATTCGAGGCGGGAAAAAGAAAAGGCCCGGGGTGGAACCGCCGGGCCATCTCTGAATAAGGGTTGTGCGAAGAATGTTATGGCTGAACCGATATGATTTCGTCGCGGTTCACCAGATTCACTACGTGCTTGTATTCGGCCGATTCTTTGCCGTATTTCAGCTCGGCGGCACGCAACAGGTGAACGTTTTTCTTATACCGGAACCGGAACATCTGATCTTCGGTGCCCACACCGTATTTATCGATCATTCTTTCCTGGAATGCGTAACATTGCGCCAGGTATTTATGCGCCGGATATTCCTTTTCATTCTCATCAATCTCGATGTACAGCTCGAGTATTGGGATGCACTGCGGCAGGTTACCCAGGTCGAACTGATACATTACCCAGTTGCGATACACGGCGGACAGCAATCGCTTGAATGCCGGCTTTTCGCGCAGGTCCGGGTTTTTAATCTCATCCAGGTGATTGATGGCGCGGGTGAAGTATGTAACGGCTTCAATTTTAGCCCGTCGCTTCATCTGATTGATCTGACGCTCTTCACGCGCTTTGCGGTCTACAATCTGCCAGTACCATTTCTCATTCAGGTTCTTCGCCTCAGCGCTCTGCTTGCGGAATAGTTCCACCTCATCACGCATTTTGATGATGGTGTTCACTCCGGATTGATAGGCGGAGAGAGCCAGACGATATTTATTGTTCGCGAATGCTCGCGACAGTTGATGTAACTCGGAGAAGGCTTTGTTGTAGTCGCGATAATCCGCGTTCTTCCACAACTCTTCCGCCCGGAGGTTACGATTGCGAATCTCCAATTCCTGGGGAGTCAGCTTGGAAGTATCAATTTCTTCTGAAACCAGCTCGCCTGGAGTCGCTTCAAACGGCGTAGGATTCGCCGGGTTAACGTAATCGGGCTGATTATTTCCACCATCGGGCGGATTCTGTGCCCAGACCGATACGCTGCTAAAAGCGCAAATAACGGCAAAGAGAGTCAGCTTCTTCATCTTTCGCACCTGCTTATTCAGTTTAATATATAGGAAACGGCACATAATACCGTTTCAGATTTACTATCGGGAAAAGCAGCCGTTGAATAAACAGTTGGCCGCAAATATTTCTACCATCTGACGGATTTTTCCGGTCCTGCGCCATCTGCGTTTTCACCGCTGCCGGGAATTGCCCCGTATATTCCATTATCGTCTATATTGAGCGGGAAATCCTTAAAAAGAAGCGTTTTTTCTCCAAAATATAAGTGACGAACACCCCGGCAGCCCCTTCCCATGCATTTTTCCGAAAATCGCCCGATAGCTCGCTCGCCTGAGCCGGGTGAAGGCTGCGGCTCCGCTTTCCAGCTTGACCGGATGTTTCCGGCAGATTATGCCGCATAGAGGCATCACTGCGGGATCGCGCACCGCTATCTGAATCTATTATGGCCACTATCAGCAAAAATCCTCCCCTGCATGCTTCCCCGCCCCCCGTCTCCAGAGTCGGCAGCATTTTTGATGAGATACTGCGATTGATGCAGGAAGAGCGCGGTGAATCCATCGCACCCGTCTGTAAGCAATGTCTGGACCTGGGATACGTATTTATACCCAATCCGGATCGCACCGGCGATCCCGGTACCTATGAGCTGTGCTCCTGCCAGCGAGAATTATGCCGTTGTGACGGCCACCCCCCGTTTGAATACTTTGACGAAGAAGCCAATGCCATGCGCCCCTGTCCGGTCCGACCGGTGCGTTTGGATCTGCATAAAGCACGATTGGCGCTGCGTTCTTCCGGCATCCCGCCCCGCTTCCAGGGCAAGTTTCTGGACGGCATCGATCAACGCGTCCAGGAAAGCGATAATCTGACGGACGCCGTGTTTTATGCGGTTCGCATGATTGCGCGCTTTCAAAGTCGCAATAGACGCGGACTTTATCTGCATGGGGATACCGGTTGCGGCAAAACTCTGCTCTCCTGCGCCATCTTAAACGAAATTATTCGAGCTCACCGTGAACCGGTACGCTACGCGAAAATCAGTCGCGATATTCTGGGTAAACTGCGCGCTTCGTTTAATCCTAACTCCGAAATCTACGGCGAAGGCAAGGCCATTGAAGACGAACTGGCCCGGGTGCCCGCTCTGGTGATCGACGACTTCGGCGTTCACCGTGAAACCGAGTGGGTGAATCAGGTATTGTACGACCTGATCGACGCCCGCTATGAAAACGATCTTTTAACCATCATCACCTCTAACGAGCCTATGGATACCTGGAAGGGCGTCGGTGGCGGCCGCATTTACAGTCGTCTGCGGGAAATGTGCGCGGAAGAACATATTAAATCACCGGATTATCGCCTGCGCAATCGGGATGCCTGATGACGCGCTTTTATAGTGCGACCTGCGAGTATCGCCGCCCCTTCGTTGAAACGCCGGCATCCGCGGAAATAGCATACATGCAAAAGGCGCA
>JAGRMX010000480.1 GCA_020441025.1 Leptospiraceae bacterium | reverse complement strand
CCGGACTATCCGGGCAGTCTGCCGCGCGCTTATTACGTGCATTGGGACATGCGGTCATCTTATCCGACCGCAATGCGGATGTGGATCTGGCGGAATTAAAGGCAATCGGTTGCGAGGATGTCCGTCCCCGCGAAGACGTCGAATTGCTGGATGCGTATTCCGTCGGTCTGGTTGTCACCGCGCCGGGTGTTCCCTTGCGCAATCCCATCTTTCAGGCGGCCCGTGAACGAAACATACCAATCCGGGGCGAAAATGATTTTGGTTTTGAAGTCTTACGAAAACTCTTGCGAACAAACGGCGCCGATCCGTTGTTTGTCGGGATTACCGGCACGGACGGAAAATCCACCACAACGGCTTTATTGACTCATTTATTGAATACCGCGGTGTCGGATTGTACGGCGGTGGCCTGTGGTAATTATGGTGTGCCTCTTTCTCGCCTGGCGTTGGATGTGCATAACGGTGACACCGGTGCGCGCGTGTATGTGGTGGAATGCTCTTCTTTTCAACTGGAAGCGGTACATGCATTTCATCCCCATGTGGCCATTCTGTTAAACGTGGCCGCCGACCACCTGGATCGTTATGATTCTTTTAATGATTATCTGGCCACCAAGGTTCGGATAGGCGCCAACCAACAGCCCGACGATCTATTTCTGGTACCACATAGTTTATTAGCCCGGGTGGAATCGGTTGGTCGGGAACTGCGCTCGCAGGGATTTGCGTTTCAGGGTCGACTGCGCGCTCTGCAACTGGAGTCATTGACCAACGCGGATGATAATCCGTTATATATACAGAATCAAAAGATTGCCGAACGCGGCGATTTCAGTCGCCCGGCGCGACATGATTTTATGAATTTAATGTTCGCGCTTTCCGCACTGGAGCATTTGCTTCAGCGTGGAAAGTTGCACTGGAAGCCGGGCGATATGCGCACGGCGTTGGCCGGTTTTCGGGGGTTGCCTCATCGCATGGAACCGGCCGGACGCGACGATGCTCGCAATATAGAATTTATAAACGATTCCAAAGCCACTACCGTGAATGCCGTGCTGGCCGCTCTGCAATCGTTCCGGGGCCGGCGCATACATCTGCTGGCGGGAGGCCGGGCCAAAGGTACCGCCTTTCATGATCTGGCCGGTCATCCGAATGTATGGTTGTACCCCTTTGGCGAGGCGGCTGCTGAAATTCAATCGGCTACCGGTACTCACGACATCTATCCCGACCTGAAAAGCGCGTTTGAGGCCGCCGTCAAAAATGCCGAAAATCAAAAGGAACGCGGGTCTTCGGCGACCCTGATTTTATTGAGTCCCGGTTGTGCTTCTTATGATGCCTTTACATCGTATACACAACGCGGCGACTATTTCAAAGAACTGGTATCGCAGTGGATTCACAGATCAGCGCATGGTTAAACGGTGATTCCCGTAATAGGGACATGCTTTTATTGGGTCTGGGATTGTTGCTGGCCTGTGCCGGACTGTTGATACTGTATCCGGCTTCCGCTTTATTGGCCGAACGCGAACTATCCAACAGCGATTTCTTTTTTCATCGTCAGGTAGGGTGGATGGTGATCGGATTGCCGGCTCTATTGCTCTGGTCAGCCGTACCGATCAAGCTACTGCGGCGGTTGGCATTGCCAGGGTTGATGCTGGTGATTGTAATGCTGGGCCTGGTTTTTGTGCCCGGTATCGGACAGAGCGTGTCATCGTCCCGGGAAAGCTTTCATCGCTGGCTGGATCTCGGACCGATCAGCATGCAACCTTCGGAATTGGCCAAGATTGCCCTTGTGGTATATAGCGCGCATATTCTGACGCGTAACAATGAGTTGCAGCGCGAGTACGACATGCGCCGTCTGGTTCCGCCTCTGGCGGTTTTGAGCATAATGCTGGTTTTGATCATCCTGGAACCCCAATACGGCACATCCATCTGTATGCTGGTGGTGTTAGCCATGATGGTATACTTATCCGGCTTCCCCATGTTGCGTCTGGTATGGCTGGGATTGGCATCGCTGCCGCTGCTGGCCATTCTGGTTTTCTTCTGGGAATATCGTTTTGAACGTTTTCGGGTCTGGTTGGATCCGTACGCGTATCGTTATGAAGGCGGCTATCAACTGGTAACTTCGTTTCGAGCCTTTGAAGAAGGCGGCTGGTTCGGTCAGAGTCTGGCGTCCGGCTTCGGACATCGCTATCTAACTTACGGTTACAACGATTTTATCCTGGCGTTATTCGCGGAGGACTTTGGTTTTATTGGCATTGTCCTTCTCTTCGGTTTGATGATGGCTTTTCTACTGCGCGCGTTCTTAACTCTAAAGCAAATACAGGAACCGTTTCCATTTATGCTGGGTGCGGGCAGCCTGATTATGATTTTTTTTCAGATTCTGGTCAACTGCGCCGTGGTTACCGGTCTCGTGCCCACTACGGGTGTCAGTCTGCCGTTTATCAGCTATGGAGGTACCTCGTTGATTGTGACCATGAGTTTTCTGGGATTGTTGTTTAACGTGAGTCGTCATGCTCATCGACAGGGTCCCGGGGCCGAAGTATTTCGTTCGCCGGCGTTGCAACCGGCCGATCCGCCATTAGTTACGGCGCGCTCCTGAAGCGTCCGCCGCCCATCCCGGTATTTAAAAGCTCGCGGTTATCTAAAAATAGAATTAAGGGAACGTTCAATCCTGCGGCAGAACGGATTGAGATTTTCTTTTACGCCAACGGTATACATCCAAAGCTGGTCCGATGAATGGGAAACCGATCCGGGTACTGGTCGTGGCGGGTGGAACCGGCGGTCATATAGTGCCGGGCATTGCGTTAGCGGCAGAATTTCAGCACAAGGGCCATGCGGTGCACTTTCTAACGCTGGAACGGAATCGTAATTTCGGCGACTT
>JAGRMX010000047.1 GCA_020441025.1 Leptospiraceae bacterium | reverse complement strand
GATTGAGACGCGGCGTTTTCCCATTGCATGCCACTATCACCGGCTGCGTTCTGAGCAGGCGATTGCGACGCGGCGTTTTCCCATTGCATGCCACTATCACCGGCTGCATTCTGAGCAGGCGATTGAGACGAGGCGTTTTCCCATTGCATGCCACTATCACCGGCGGGAACTGCAGATGACGATTCAGATGTCGATTGATCGGGTAATTGAATTACGCCGGATTCTTGAGGTGAATCATGATGGCCGTTTCCATCGTTATCACGATCGGGCTCATTGGCCCATGCCGGTTGATTGGTAGAGCCGCCCGTTGAACGTGGCGTTGCATCACCGGCAGCGGGTGGGATGCCGGTTTCAGCATCGGGATTGGGATGGATTTCGGAACTCATTCTATATTACTCTCACCGACAAATCAGATAACCGCGACCACCGCGGCAGTCAGTGTTTCATTCGCAGCAAATAACGGTTGCCCGGTGGAGCATGGCCGCATCAGCCAACCGCCCCACTGTTGCAAACGGGGCGACGTTTAGACGCACATCCGTTGGCATTGCTATGCTTCGGCGCGTATATTTAAGAAACACTGTATTCATAATATCGACGGTGGGATGGTGCGGGCAAAGTGTTATGTGGCAAAGTATGCCTCAAAAACGGCCGGTCAATGGTTTTCCGGGCTGCACAATCGAATTGAACTACGGCGGACCCGCGCTGACTCGCTAAAAAGGCCCCGGAATGAACTGCGGTTGCCGCATCCGGAAACGTAGGTCGCTTTTCGGGTATTCGGTCAAATTTCTTTCCCAAAAAAATTGCTCTCCGCCCTTGACTGAGTACCATGGTACACAGTTTAAACTGTCTCCAGAGGAGGGCGGACGATGCTCAACAGCGGCACTCTCGCGCAACGCGCGGGCGTAAACAAGCAGACGATCAGATACTATGAACGGATCGGCCTCATCGAGCCGGCGCCGCGCAATGAATCCGGTTACCGCATGTATTCGGAGGACGTGGTCGACCGGATCAGGTTCATCCAACGTTCGAAGGATCTGGGCTTCCAACTCGCCGAAATCGAAGAGCTGCTGAACCTGCGCATGGATCGCAGGTCGAACTGCGATCGCGTCCGCGAAAAAGCGGCCGAAAAACGCGAAGAGGTCCGCGAGAAAATCCGGACGCTGCGCCGCATGGAAAAAGTTCTGGGCGGTCTGATCGATTCGTGCGCGAACCGAACGCCGACCAACGCCTGTCCGATCCTCGAATCTCTCGACTCTCTCGACTCTGGAGCGAAAACATGATCGTTGAATTGATATATGACGATGACTGCCCGAACGCCGCCGGCGCCCGGGCTTTAATTGAAAGAGCGATGCAGGCAGCCGGCATTGCGAAACCGGTATGGCAAGAACATTGCCGACAGGACGAGTTCGCGCCGTCATATGCGAAAGAATACGGCTCGCCGACGATCCTTGTGAATGGTAAGGACGTGGCTCCGGTGGCTGGCGCCGGCGGCAACGCATGTCGTATATACCGCGACGAAGCGGGACGCATGAGCGGCTTGCCTCCGGAAGCGAACGTGATCGCCGCGCTGGGCGGGCAGAGCCGCGGAGAATCCGTCGTGACGCTCTTCGCCTCGGGCTTCGCGGGGCTGTTCGGCATGCTTCCGGTTGTAACCTGCGCGGCCTGCTGGCCGGCATATGCCGCGGTGCTTTCGTCGCTGGGCATCGGCTTCGTAAACTATACTCCATACTTGATGCCTTTAATGATCGCGCTGACGGCCGTCGCGCTCTTCGGTCTTTTTCATCGGGCGAAATTCCGATGGGGATACGGACCTTTCGCGCTCGGTGTTGTCGCAGGGGCCTTCATTCTTGTTTCGCGCTTCGTGCTCGAACTGGACGCCCTTTTGTACGCGGGCGCGGCCGGATTCCTATCGGCCTCGATCTGGAATGCATGGCCTCTTCGCAGGGTAAAGACGGCCCCGGATGCTGTCTGTAATTGTTAGAAATATTTGAAAGGAGGTGGACAAGATGTGGGATAACAAACCAACCGTGATTCGCTTTGCGGTTCCGCGCGTCGCTCATTGCCAGTGCGGGGCCATGCTCCAGTCTTGGGCAAGACCTTAAACTGCCTGCTTTTTGAGGGCCGCACATCGAGCAGGTGTGCGGCCTGTATTTTTTTGGTTTTCCGTCCGAGCGGATGGTGGCGTAAAGGCTGAAAAGGGTAAAAACATGAAAGCTTGGATTCTTGAGATTCTTTTTCTAACAGGAGTTCTGTTTGCCGGGTCATTCGTACTGGCCCATGGTGAAAAAGAAGATAAAAAGGCGCCGGGAATTCATTCTGAAACTGTAATCGAGGAACCCTGCGAGCAATCCCGGGAGAATGATCAATTTCCCGGTTTTCATCCGCTGGTTGTTCATTTCCCGATCGTCCTGCTGTTGCTCGCGCCAATCGCACATCTTGGCGGAATGCTCGCGAGAAATCGGGCCATGCGGTTTTTTGCCTTTTTGATGGCCTCCGGCGGCCTTCTGGGCGCCCTTGCAGCGGCCAGAGTATTTCATCCCCATACCGGCCCCTTGCCGGATTCTACGATGCGCATTCTGAAGCAGCATGAGTTGTATGCGGATCTAACCCTTCTTTTTTCATTTCTCGCCACGGTCGCGGCCACAATCGCCCTGTCAAACTTCGGTCAGAGATTCCGCGCGAACATCCCCGCCTTCCTTTTGATGGTTTGCCCGGCAGTGTTCGTTTCCCTGGCCGGGCATCACGGAGCCGAGCTGGTTCATATTCATGGTGTTGGGCCCTGCGGGAAATACCTTGAAATTGACGGCCATTCGCATGACGAGCCGTGAACCTCAGTTATTTTCCTGCTCGCGAAACTTCGTCCCTTCGATCCCAGAGCATCTGTAAATCATTCTTCAATCGAAATAGCCGCATACGGTCCATAAACGTGTTTGCGGCCTTGCTGGTGTCGTCTTCGCGACGGTGAGCCGGGTGGTGGGTGTGACTGACACGCTTCGGCCGGCGCTCCCGTTCTTTGTTCAGTTTCTTCCGCGGCTGCGGCTCGTTCATGGCGATCAACTCATTCTGTAGGCGGTCGATTTCGCGACGCATCAGGGCGGATGGCCCGAAAATTCCGGAGGGCCCGGCAGTCGTACGACCGATTGAAGCCGGTCAGCAGCACGAATTCGTCGAGGATTCGGGATTTCTCGGACTTACCAGCCTTCAGGTATCTTATTGCAAACACCTTCGTGAGTGTTCTTCGTTCGCTCATGTTCAACCTAATCAATCGTACTCCCGAGAGGTCCCATGAGAAGCCCGGGCCAGGAGTACATTTTAGAATGAGGCAACAACAGTTATTTCGAGTACCTTTTAGCTTGAGGCAATATGGGACCGTCGATAGTCTGCTTTATGTCGCATATCCGCAAACCGGATAAAGCAAATAGATGCACATTCCCACCGACTTGTTGCGCGGGTCATTGGTGGGTGGCCTCTCATGCGAAAAAATTCTTGTGAAGAGCGAGACGAACTGATTGAATCGGGGTATTCCGACGGTACGAGAGCCAGGTATGAGCGAAATTCAGAAAGAAGATGTTCTCTTAAAAGTTCTGGGACGCGAAGAACTGACCGCGGCGGAGCGTGAGTTTGTGAAAGCGCATATCGATCGGTTTCTTACTCACTTTCAGGGCGATCCGGATGAGGAGCAATTTGTGGCCTATCTAAAGAACATCCGGGATTCTTGAGGCGCGCGTTTATAATAACAGGAAAATCAGAATCACAACCAGACCGACCACCAGTCCCGCAATCATCATTATATTGCGCGTATCGGTGGGCAGACCGATCGAATCGTCTTCATCCGATTCCGTTTTCTGCTTTGTATCCGTCGCCACGGTTTCGGCCTCGTCCGTCCCGGATACCGGCAGCTTTACCATAATGGTGCGTTCTTCTTCCAGCACATAGGCGGGCGCATCGCCGGGCAGTACCACATACACCAGCGTTCTATCGCCATACGGTTCAATCGATTTGATGCGGGCGGTAGTCTGAATGGAATGCAGATCCGTACTCCCGGCGGTCGGATTCGTCTCTCCATCCGCGGCCTGCTCGGGAGCGTCTGCAGCCGTATCGCTACTTTCGGTCGGGAGGGATTCTACCCCGCTGCCTTCGGGCATAAGACCGTTGGATTTGATATAGTTCAGCGATAATTCTTCGGCCGGCTTTTCAAACCGTACCACAATCTCATCGCCGGCCTCCAGTTTGGTGAGCGGTTTGCCCCGGGTGGGCGATATGACAAAGCACAGAGGAATCAAGCCGGCAAAATCGGAACGATCGTCATTGTCGCCGGCCGCAGTTGGGGGTATATCCTGTTCCGGAGTGCCGGCTTTCTCGGCGGTGTCTATTTCTTCCGCGCCCGCATTGGCTTCCTCAATGGTCTGGGTTTTCATTTCAATGCTGCATTCATCGTCTTTGATGCCCAGTGAAACCTGTAATTCGGTTTTGATGTCATACGTAACCTGTTTGATGCGCTTGCCCTGAAGCAGCAGACGCAGTCGATCCAGAAAATCGTGATTGATTGTAATGCGCGACATAGCGCGTTCGAAGTCACTGGTGCGCATCTTATCCATGCGCTCGTTGAACAGCAGGCTTTCCTTCCAGGAAACGAATTGCTTTAACGGTTCTTCGAAAGTGTGATTTTGAATTTCAAGCGAGTCTCCGGCTACGGCGTGAAAGTCCTGCACCTTACTCAGGTCCTGGGTCATGACAATGGCGCCAATATAGACAAATTGCTCCGGAGTTTGAATCCGTAAGCGTATGACTCGATTGCGTTCGGCCCCCATGAACGATAGGTTATGCTCCCGCCTTGTGCGGCACAGCAAAAAAGCAAGTTAATGCTTTGCGCCGGTATATTTCAGAGTCTACAGGTGGCAATTGCTCCGATTTACATTGGCGACGTGAAAATTTACCGGAATGATATTTATCATTGTAGAAACACGGGGAAATGTTAGAATATGGTAATGTCGGGTCATGCACATCCCCTTCGACTGGAAGTGCATCAACTGAATGATCTCATCGGCGTTCTTGGCAGGCAGGGTTTCACTGTAATCGGGCCGGTCGTTCAGGAAGGTGCTCTGATGTACGCTGAAATCCAATCGGCGGGCGACCTGCCTGTGGGCTGGATGGAAACCCAATCCGGCGGCCACTATCGGCTGGAACGACGCGCTGATCAGGCTCACTTTGCATGTACGGTCGGTCCTTCATCGGTAAAACGATTTTTGCATCCTCCCCGGGCCACGCTTTTTCAGGCCCGCCGCACCCCGGACGGCATGGATTTTCACGCACCGGCCGATCCGCCGCCGCGTTACGCTTTTCTGGGCCTGCGGGCCTGTGAACTGGCGGCGGTTGCCATTCAGGACACGGTCTTCTTAAAACAGGAATATCAGGATAGCATCTATGCCGCGCGACGTGAAGCGGCGCTGTTAATTGCGGCCGAGTGTTCCATTCGGGCGGCGGATACCTGTTTCTGCACATCCATGCAAACCGGTCCGCAGGTGCGGGAGAATTTTGATTTGTGTCTCACCGAGGTTCTGGATGATGCGCAACATTACTTCCTGCTGCGCAGCGGTAGTTCCGCCGGTGAACAAATCATGCGGGAATTGGATGCGCCATCGGCGGCGGAAGCGGAGCAAGAAGTCGCCCGGGAGCGGGTGAACGCGGTGGCCGCCGGTATTCAAAAGACCATGGATACGGACGGCATCCAGGAGTTGATGTATCGTCATTATGAAAGCAGTCAGTGGGACGAGGTCGCCACGCGTTGTTTGAGCTGTACCAATTGTACGATGGTTTGTCCCACCTGTTTTTGTACGACCGTAGAAGATATTACCGACCTGAATGGTGAAAGCGCGGAGCGCGTGCGGCGCTGGGATTCCTGTTTTACACTCGATTTTACGTACGCCAACGGCGCCAATATTCGTTCTTCCGGCGCGGCCCGCTATCGCCAATGGATCAGCCATAAACTGGGTACCTGGTATGAACAATTCGATACATCGGGCTGCGTGGGCTGCGGACGGTGTATTACCTGGTGCCCGGTGGGAATCGACATTACCGAAGAAGTAGCGCGTCTACGCAGACAAACGGCTCTGCCGTCGGGAGGAGATCATGAGCGCTGATATTCTTAAAAAGCTTTCCGCGCATGCATTTTTTGAAGGCATACCGCCCGATCAAATTGAACGCATTGCCGAACGGTCGCGTGCGGCTACCTTCGCCGCCGGGCAGTTCATCGTTAAAGTGGGCGAGGCGGCGCGACAGTTTTATTTACTGGAAAGCGGTCACGTGGCGCTGGAGATTCCGTCTTCCGCCGGCTCATTACAAATTGAAACTCTGGGACCCGACGACGTGTTGGGCTGGTCCTGGATGATTGAACCGTATCTCTGGCGATTTGACGCACGCACGGTTGAAGCCACGCATGCCATCCAGGTGGACGGTGAATGGTTGCGCAACGAGTGTGATGCCAATCCCACGTTGGGTTATCGCATTTTGAAACGCGTTGCGGAAGTGTACGTCGATCGTCTGTCCGCCGCGCGTATGCAGTTGCTGGATATGTACGGTGTGAGTCGTAATAGACCGGGCTATATCGCGCCGGTGTAAAGTTAATCTAATCATGAATACTATCGCACACAGTTCGGCGCAGGTACCCGCAGCGTATCGCATTGCGGCGGTCCGACAGGAAACGCATAACATTTATACGTTGGAGTTGCGTCCCGTAGAAGCCAGCGCGCCGCCCGCTTTTCAGCCCGGTCAGTTCAATATGATCTATCACTACGGCGTGGGGGAAGTGGCCATTTCCATCAGCGGCGATCCGGGCGTGTCCGATCGATTGATCCACACCATCCGCACCATGGGATTGGTTACACGCGCCATTGAGAAACTGAAAGCAGGCGCCGTGTTGGGCATTCGCGGTCCTTACGGGCGACCCTGGCCCGTCATGGAAGCCCGGGACAACGACCTGATCATCGTCGCCGGTGGTGTGGGCCTGGCACCGTTGCGTCCGGTGCTCTATTACGTTCTTGCACATCGATCGGACTATCGGCGGGTCAGTTTGATTTTCGGGGCCCGGTCACCCATGGACATTCTGTTTAAGAAGGAGCTGGAAGAATGGCGCAGTCATCTCGATTTAAATGTGGAAGTGACCGTCGACACCGCCGGCGCCGATTGGTACGGGCACGTAGGTGTGGTGACCAAACTGATCAATCGCATTCCGTTTGAACCGCAGCAGACCGTGGCCATGTTGTGCGGTCCCGAAATCATGATGCAGGTTACCGGCGATCATCTGGTCAATCGCGGAGTGCCGACGGATAAGGTGTTTTTATCCATGGAACGCAATATGAAATGCGCTGTCGGATTTTGCGGACACTGTCAATACGGACCGCATTTTATCTGTCGGGATGGACCGGTGTTTTCGAGACCGGAAGTGCAGCGCTGGATGCAGATGCGCGAAGTTTGAGGAAACGTGCACATCGATTCGATTGCGTTCGATGATAAGGGTGATTTAACTATGAGTCGGGTACGACCAAAAGTAGCGGTGTGGAAGTTCGCTTCCTGTGACGGGTGTCAGCTCAGTCTGCTGGACTGTGAGGATGAACTGCTGGCCGTCGCGGACGCCATTGAAATCGCTAATTTTCCGGAAGCATCGCGGGCGGTAGTGGCCGGTCCGTACGATATTTCGCTGGTGGAAGGTTCCGTAACGACGCCCCACGACGCGGAACGCATCCGGGAGGTGCGCAAGGCTTCTAAGTTTTTAATCACCATCGGGGCGTGCGCTACGGCGGGCGGCATCCAGGCCCTGCGTAATTTCGCAAATGTCGAAGAATTCATATCGATCGTATACGCCACGCCGGAATACATCCATACCCTGGCCGAATCGACGCCCATCGGATTTCACGTGCCGGTGGATTTCGAATTGCGCGGATGCCCTATCAGTAAAGAACAATTATTAGAAGTTATCAATGCACTGTTAAACGGTAGGCGTCCGAATACTCCGCCTCACAGCGTTTGTCTGGAATGTAAGTTGCGCGGCAACGTGTGCGTCATGGTGGCGCACGGCACGCCCTGTCTGGGGCCCGTCACCCAGGCGGGTTGTGGAGCTATCTGCCCCGCGTACAATCGCGGTTGCTATGGTTGCTTCGGTCCCGCGGAAACGCCCAATACCGAATCGCTTTCGGACTGGTGGTCACGATTGGGCGTGGAGCGGGCCGATTTGATTCGCGCCTATCGAGGCTTCAACGCGTACGCGGAACGATTCCGTCAGGAAGGAGCAGACCTTGAGTCACAAGACCATTAAAGTCGATTATCTGGCCCGGGTGGAGGGAGAGGGCGCCCTGTATATTAAATACCAGGGAAACCAGGTCGAAGATGTGAAGCTACGCATATTCGAGCCGCCTCGCTTCTTTGAAGCCTTTCTGCGCGATCGTAAATTTACCGAAGCGCCCGATTTGACCTCGCGCATCTGCGGCATCTGTCCCATCGCATATCAGATGAGCGCCTGCCATGCTATGGAGGACGCTTGCGGCGCAAGCGTGAGTGGCGTACTGCGTGAATTGCGTCGCATGATTTATTGCGGCGAGTGGATTGAAAGTCACGCCCTGCATGCCTTCATGCTGCATGCTCCCGATTTTCTGGGCTATCAGGATGCGGTCAGCATGGCGCGCGATTATCCCGATGTGGTCAAGGCCGGATTGGAAATTAAGAAAATCGGCAACCAGTTGGTCACCATGCTGGGCGGTCGAGAAATCCATCCGGTGAATATACGCGTGGGCGGATTTTATCGCGCTCCGCGTCTGGCCGAAATGCGAGCGCTGGAGGAACCTCTGGAGCGGGCCACGCAATTGACGCTGGAAAGTCTGCGCTGGGCCGCGGGACTGAATTATCCCGACTTTGAACGCGACTATGAGTTTGTGTGTTTACGACATCCGGATGAATATCCGTTCAATGAAGGCCGATTGATTTCGAATCGCGGTATGGATATTCCCATTGCCGACTTTTTTAACACGTTCCAGGAATTACATGTCGAGCATTCCAACGCCCTGCATTGCGTACGCAAAGACAACAATCAATCCTATCATGTGGGCCCGCTGGCGCGCTACACACTGAACTTCGATCGGTTGCCGGATATGGTGCAGGCCGCGGCTCTGGAAGCGGGGCTGGGCAAAGAATGTCGCAATCCTTTCAAGAGTTTACTGGTGCGATTGGTGGAAGTGTTGTACGCGTTGCAGGAGGCTTTGCGTATTTTACGCGCTTATACCGAAGTGCCGACCGAGTCTTTCGTTCCGGTCACTCCGCGCGCCGGTGTCGGTCACGGATGTACCGAAGCGCCGCGGGGGATTCTGTATCATCGTTATCAAATCGACGCGGACGGCTTGATTCAGGACGCCAAAATCGTACCGCCCACTTCGCAGAACCAGAAGCAAATTGAAGACGATCTATGGCACTACGTTTCCGGCGCCGCCGATCTGTCCGAGGAACGCCTGACCTGGGAATGCGAGCAGGCGGTGCGCAATTATGATCCGTGCATTTCATGTGCCACGCATTTTTTGAAGCTGACCGTGGATCGCTCTTAATAGGGATCTTCAAATCGATTCCGTTCGATTTTTAGATAAGTGACTTTCGAATGTACACAGATTGCTATTCCGGACCGGCATGCGCATTTTAATTCTGGGCATCGGCAATCGCCTGCGGGGAGACGATGCCGTCGGTCCGCTGGTTATCGATATGTTGCGCGGCGAACAATCCGAATCTACGGCGGCAATGAGCGATCAGAATTTACCCGCAGGCGTGGTGGTCCGAACGGAACGTGCAGACGCGGCCTTGCTGCTGGATGCCTGGAAAGATTTTGATTGCGTGATCCTGATCGACGCGGTCTATTCGGGTAAACAAACGGGTGAAATAATCAGACTGAGACCGCTGGAACAACCGCTGCCGATTGAAATGCACAACACTTCCAGTCACGGACTGGGGCTGGCGGAGGCCATTGAACTGGGACGCGCGTTTGGCGAGTTGCCGCCACAGATGATGCTGTATGGAATCGAGGGGCGTAATTTTGATACCGGCGCGTCTCCATCCGCCGCAGTGCGGGCTGCGGCGCACACCGTCAGCGCGGAGATCCGGACGTACATTCGCACTCTATAGGCGTGTGTGGTCATGTGGATCGGATAAGTTTCAGATTGGAATTGCGCTCGCTTAATTTAACTTCAGGGGAATCGCAATGCATGAAATGTCGCTACTGGCGGATTTGATGAAAAAAATTGAAATGATCGCGGATCAGGAGAACGCTCGTCGCGTAAGTTGCGTGCGCCTTAAGTTAGGAGCGCTGGCGCACATATCACCGGATCATTTACGCGAGCATTTTGATGAGTCTGCCCGGGGCACCCGGGCCGAGTCGGCGCGTCTGGAGATTACCGAAATGGTCGATACTCAGGACCCGCATGCTCAGGAGATTCTGCTGGAAAGTGTGGATGTGGAGACTTGAATTTCGCGGATCAAAGTCTGCGCCGGGCCTTAAATATCCAGGGCGCCGTGCAGGGTGTCGGCTTTCGGCCCTTCGTATACAAGCTGGCCACGGAATTGGGTCTGGGCGGACGGGTATACAATTCCGGTACGGGCGTATGCGTCGAAATTGAGGGGCATGCATCGACTCTGGACTTATTCCAACGGCGATTAAATGCGGAACTGCCGCCGGGCGCGCATATTCGGCAAATACGACAGGCGGAGCTACCACCGGCAGCTTATTCCGACTTTCAGATTTTACCCAGCGATACGAGTGGGCAACATTTCGTATCCATTCCTCCTGACCGTGTGCCCTGTTCGGATTGTCTACGTGAACTGAATAACCCGCACAATCGCCGTTATGGTTATGCCTTTATCAATTGCACACATTGTGGACCGCGCTTCAGCATTTTGATGCGGCCACCATTCGACCGGGAGCGCACCAGCATGCGGGAGTTTCGAATGTGCCCGGCCTGTCGCAGTGAGTTTGAAAATCCCGCCGATCGTCGTTATCACGCCCAGGCCATCTGTTGTCCCGATTGTGGCCCGCATCTGCGTTTACGGACCGGAACGGATACCATGCAATCGCGTTCCTCAGCCGAAGATCAGGAAATCATTCGGTGGGCAGTGGAGCTTTTGCGGGCCGGCCGGATACTGGCCTGCAAAGGAGTGGGCGGCTACCAGCTATTGGTCGACGCGACGAATTCGGCGGCTGTGCGGGAGTTGCGCCGTCGTAAGCGACGAAAACGCAAACCCTTTGCTTTGATGATGAACGACGTCGATATGATCGTACGTTATTGTCACTTAACTGACGCTGAGCTTAGGTCAGTGCTCGATCCCGGCGGTCCGATTGTATTGCTGCGTCGTCGAATTCATAATGCCATTACGCATGCAGATGGTTATAAGAATGTTGCGGATATCACGCCATCCGTGGCGCCGGATAACGCCTGGTTGGGTGTGATGCTGCCATCCAGTCCCCTGCACGTGTTGTTGATGCGTGCGTGGCAGGGACCGTTGATTGCTACCAGTGGTAATCTATCCGATGAGCCCATCTGTTTCACGGATGCGGACGCCTTTGAACGACTGGGATCGATTGCGGATGCTTTTTTATTTTATAATCGCGATATTGTGCGTCCGCTGGACGATTCCATTGTTCGTCTGGCAGGCGATCGGGCGATTCCGCTGCGGGTGGCCCGTGGACAGGCACCGGTGCGGCTGAGTGTGTCCGGCATGCCGGGCGTGCTGGCCTTTGGTGCCCATATGAAAAACACCGTCAGTTATTGGCACGCGTCGTCTGAATTGCTTGTCAGTGCGCATGGTGGCGATCTGGGTACGCTGGCGGCCCGTGAAAATTGCCAACATACCGTACGTGATCTCCTGTCCTTTGTGAGTGAGCAACCGATTGCAATCGCATGCGATGCCCATCCCGATTATGCCTCGACGAACCTGGCACGTGCGTTTGCGCATGAGCATGAAATACCGCTTTATCCGGTGCAGCATCATTATGCTCACCTGTTAGCGGTGATTGCAGAGCATGATGGAGATCACGTACTGACGGCCCAACCGACCGAAAATGATGGAGTTCACGTACATCCTCCGCAATCTTCGGTAACATCGGATGCAGGCGGGACCTTAATGGGATTCTGCTGGGATGGTGTGGGCTATGGCGCGGACGGCGGTCTATGGGGCGGGGAACTGCTGGAGTTAACTCCGGATGGGTACCGACGTCGGGCTGGCCTGCGACCCTGGTCTTTGCCCGGCGGAGAGGCGGCGGTACGTTTCGGCTGGCGCAATGCCTGTGGACTATTGTTTGAAATGTACGGGAACGAATGGCGATCCCATGTCCCGGATTGTATCCTGGATTGGGCCGGCGTACGTGAACTCCAGTACATCGATCGAATGCTGGTGAATGAAGTGCATTGCCCGCGCACTTCATCCGTGGGGCGCCTGTTTGATGCCGTAGCCGCCCTGCTGGGTATCTGTGGCGAAGCGGATTATGAGGGCGAGGCGGCCTTGCTGGTTGAGGCGCAGGCGCAGGAACACTTACAGCATATGGCCACGGAGTACGTGAACTCCAACACGCAATTTATAAATCCCCGACAGGTCCACGGAGCGCATCATATCCAACTCGATTGGGCCGCTCTGGTAGAAGTAGTTCTCACGGGTCGGCAATCGCAAGGGGCGCTATGTTTGCAACTGCACACCGCGTTGGTACGCAGTATGACCGATGTTCTGGCTTTACTGAGGGCGGATGGCTATATTAATCGCGCGGGCCCGGTGGTATTAGCGGGGGGGTGTTTTCAAAACGCGATTTTGCTGGATCGAGCGGTACGTGAACTCCGACATCACGGTTACAGGGTATGGCATGCTCGACAGTTGCCCCCCGGTGACGGTGCCATCTCGGTCGGACAGGCGCTTGCGGTGGCGCGTGAACTACAACCCCATATGCAATCGGAGCCTTCTAAAAGTATGCTGATTACGAAAAAATCTGCAGGAGCGAGGTAAGTATGTGTCTGGCAGTACCCGGTCGGGTGGAATCCATTCAGAATATCGCAGACCTGGCCGGCGAAGCTTCTCCGCTGGGGCTGGAAGGTCGTGTCGATTTTGGAGGAGTTACCAGGCAGGTGAATCTGAGTTGTGTACCGGAAATTCGCGTCGGTGAATTTGTGATGGTGCATGCCGGTATCGCCATTGCCCGTGTAGACCCGGCCGAAGCCGAGCGGGCTATTCGACAATGGCGTGAAATTGCCGAGTTAGAATCGGGTGGCGATTCATGAGCTACTTTGACGAATTTCAAAACGCCGATATTGCACGCGGTATCATCCGGCGAATTCAGCAGGAGGTCACGCGTCGCTGGACGATTATGGAGGTGTGCGGCGGCCAAACTCACAGCATTGTTCGTGCGGGCATCGATCAGTTACTACATTCGGAAGTGGAACTCGTACATGGTCCCGGGT
>JAGRMX010000479.1 GCA_020441025.1 Leptospiraceae bacterium | reverse complement strand
TGGACTCGGTCCACGGAGGGACCGCGTTCACGGCGCAAACTGTTCCCGCTGGAAATCTGTAATTGAAAACGCGCAAAACAGGCGAGAAAAAGCATAAGGAAAAAAAAGAATTCGTCGATAGTATAATCGGGCGGACTTCATCGGCAGCCGTGCGTTGCGGCAGGTACATAAAAAAATCCCGGGGCGGTCACCCCGGGAAGTTGCTTCTCTAAACGGTGCATGCAGAATTCCGCACTCACCGCAGTTTTTTTCAGCCGGTGGAGTTCGCCTGCTTATTGCAGCAGTTGCAAAACTCCCTGTGGACGTACACCGGCCTGTGCCAGCATGGCTATGGACGTTTGAGATAGAATCTGATTGGTAGTCAGATGCACCATCTCCTCCGCCATATCGGTATCCCGGATACGCGATTCCGAAGCCATAACGTTCTCATAGGCGTTCATCAGGCCTTTCGCTGAATGCTCCAGTCGATTGGCATAGCCGCCTAAGTCTGAACGTTGTTGCAGCAACGTCATCAACGCATCATCCGCGCGCGCAATCGTAGTGTTGGCCTGATCGGCCGTAGAAAGCGAAATCGGGTCGGTGCCTTTTAATTTTAAAGCATCCGCCGTCATCGTTCCTATATACACCCGTTCACGCTGATTCGCATTCGGACCCATGTGAAACCACATGGAGGCCGTTTGAGAATCTCGCGAAAATCCTCCCAGCAAGAGGGGCTGCTTGTTAAATTCAGCCTGTGAAGCGATTCGATCCACTTCATCAACCAGTTGATTGATCTCTACATTGATCATCCCCCGGTCCTCGTTGCTGTAAATACCGTTCGAAGCCTGCACGGCCAGAACTCGAATACGTTGCACGATGTCGGTCACCTGCGCCAGGTAACCCTCGGTAGTCTGAATAAAACTCAAACCATCCTCGGTGTTCCTTTCTGCCTGACGCAATCCCGCAATCTGCGTACGCATCTTTTCTGAAACGGCCAGTCCCGACGGGTCATCGGCCGCACGGTTTATCCGTTGCCCCGATGCCAGTTTCGCCATGGACTTGTCCACTTCCCACTGATTGAACTTGAGAGCGCGATGAGCGTTCACCGCGCTCAGGTTGTGATTGATAATCATCCCGCACTCCTTTTGCCTTCTCTATTTTCCGGCGTCCCTGCCAGAGAGATGCCAGACTGCCGATCGCATTTCTATTTGATCAGCAATCGACGGGAGGGCAATCCACACATGTAACATGCGGGTTTGCATCCTCCCCCCGGACGACACCGGCGAATCGACCGGAGAGAGAATACAAAAGCAGCTAACGGGATACAGTATTTCTATTTGATAGTATCAATCAGCGGGCATCTTTGACCCATAGGTCCTCCTATCCTTTGCCTGTCTTTTTTTCAGACTCATACAATCGTTTTTGCGGATCAGCTGGATAAATCAGCCGCAGCTGACTTACACTCATCAAAAGTTAGCGTATGCTCGACTTTATCAAGCGCGCGCTTTTAACTTAATGATCCTTCAGGGGCCAATATTACCCCGAAGATCCGCTTACCTCAAAAGCTGCAGTACCGATTGCGGACGGATGTTGGCCTGCGCCAGCATGGATGTACCGCTCTGTACCAGAATCTGGTTCTTGGTAAAAGCCACAGATTCTTCAGCCATGTCGGTGTCGCGAATACGGCTTTCCGAGGCCTGCATGTTCTCATAGGTGTTCATGAGACCTTTGGCCGCGTGTTCGAGACGATTGTAGTAAGCACCCAGATCCGCGCGCTGCTTGTTGATTTTATGCAACGCACCGTCCAGGATACCGATAGCCTGATTGGCGAATTCCGCCGTTGACAGCGTGACAATGCCCCCGTCGGTTTTCTTGAGTCCCAGCGAATGCGCTGTCATGGTTTGAATAAACACACGCTCACGCTGATGCTGATTGGGACCCATGTGAAACCACATGGAACTTGTCCGCGAGCCGCGGGCAAAATCTCCGAGCAACAGAGACTGTTTGTTAAATTCAGCCTGTGAAGCGATACGATCCACTTCATCGATCAGTTGAGAGACCTCTACCTGGATCATCTGCCGGTCATTGGCAGTGTAGATTCCATTGGAAGCCTGGATGGCCAGCACACGAATGCGCTGAATAACATCGCCGACTTCCTGTAAATATCCCTCGGTAGTTTGAATCAGGCTCATACCGTCTTCGGTATTACGTTCAGCCTGACGCAAACCCTGTATCTGGGAACGCATCTTCTCGGAAACGGCCAGACCGGAAGCGTCATCCCCGGCGCGGTTGATGCGCATACCGGACGACAACTTCTCCATATTCTTGGAGACTTCCCAGTTCTGGAACTTGAGGACTCTATGCGAATTTACCGCAGAGAGGTTGTGGTTAATGATCATCCGCGTTTCCTCCTTGAAACGTCCGGATCGTCGCCTGAGCGACCGATCCCTTTTTCGTGTGACCACGCGGTCCGAATCCATTCGGACACACGTCGCCTGTTTCTATACTTCTTCAGTTCGGGAAACGCGGGGGGTGAACTTAATACCCGAACGCAAAAAAAATCACGTCCGGGCAAAAAAATGCTCAAGTTTTCAGGCGGTCACAAAGCCGCCGGGAGGCAGGATCATCCCGGAGGGGGCGGGACGGTTCTGGCAAAATTGCGCTGATGTGTCATAAAAAGTTTCTATCCATCTGTTTAATTGCGGGCGCTATCCTTTCGACAGCCGAACCCTGACAGTATAAGCTTCGGGTTTACGAACGGGAACTTTATAGGACTGAGAAAAATTCTGCGCCTTCCAGGGCGATTCAATCCGGCTCAGAATTAATCTGTATTTTTCTTCCGTTGATTAGCACAATTCCCTATTCCGAAAGCGCCTAAGACATTTTCTGACG
>JAGRMX010000478.1 GCA_020441025.1 Leptospiraceae bacterium | reverse complement strand
TGGAGACTTATACGCGGGAAACTCTGCATCCGGATCGGGTCGCATTGGCGGAAGTGGTTTACGTCGACAGGCCCGCCGCTGATAATGAACGTAAAACGGACGACCCGCACTACTGGGTGAGTCGTCCGGAACAAATGGACATCGCGACCTATGCAAACTGATCGAGCCAGATTGCGCTACCCTGCCGATTGGATTCGCCGCCGGGAGAATCGGCAACCTATTTCCGTTTTAACCGCCTATGACGCTACGATGGCCCGCCTGCTGGCGCGCTCACCCGTGGATGCACTTTTAGTCGGCGATACGGTTGGTATGGTGATTCAGGGGCATAACTCTACACTCCCGGTTACCCTCGATGAAATCATCTATCACTGTCGCCTGGTGCGCCGCGGTGCTCCTGAAAAATTCCTGATTGGCGATATGCCCTTCGGTAGCTACCAGGCGGACGCAACCGATGGTATTCGAGCGGCTATTCGCATTATGAAAGAAACCGGAGCCGACGCCGTAAAATTTGAAGGCACTCATCCGGATACATTGCATTGCATCCGAAAACTAACCGCCCAGGGCGTACCGGTCATGGGTCACATCGGTCTGACACCCCAGAGTTTTTTAAATACATCCGGGTTTAAGTTGCAGGGTCGTTCCGATGACGATCAACGCAGACTTTTAAGCGAAGCGCTGGCGCTGCAGGATGCCGGCTGTTTTGCCATGGTGATTGAGTTGTGTGTAGCCCGGGTCGCCGGAGAGATTACCGAACAACTATCCATACCCACCATTGGTATCGGCGCCGGTCCGTATACGTCGGGACAGGTGCAGGTAAGCAACGATTTGCTGGGTCTTGATCCGGATTTTCACGCCCGACATGCCCGCCAATTCGCCAGTCTGGCCCAACCGATCGTTGACGCGGCCGGCGCCTATCATCAGGCCGTCATTACCCGGGAATTTCCGGATAAGAATCATTATTTTGATTAAAAACGATTCGTCTCGCAATCGGCATTCTTTTCAACGCAGTAAAATCAACGCGTAAAATCCGCGCGCATCATTTCTTCCGTTGCTATGCGATGATTGGCCCGACCGGCGTTGCTGCCGTGCTCGCGTAACGCGGGAGAATCGCCATAATCATTCGTTTTGATTTCATCCGTCGATAGACGACCTGCGGGCACGCTGTTGCTATCGTACGATCGCGCCGCCTGTTCCATTTGCGTATTGCTGATGGCCGGCAGGGCGGGACTCATCTGGGCGTACATTTTATCCGCCAGGTCGAATCCGTTAGTACGGGACATCTGTTTGGAGTATTCGTCATACAGCATGTCTTCCCAGATTTTCTGCCGATTGCCGCCATACAGCAACCCTTCTTGCGGATTCAAATTGTTGCGCATGGCTCCGAGCATTTGTTTAATGAATAAAGACTGAAAATCAATCAGAGCGTCATACAGACGACGGTGCTCGCTGCTGCTGCGTATTTCTTTTTGAATGTCCTGACGGGGCGACACTTCCTGCGAGCTTACGTTCCCGCCGTACAGACCGGGAAAATACCGGCGCATCTCTCCACTGGCATTTCCGGTCGCAATGCGACCCTGATTATTGCCACTCCGGGTCGCGTTTCCCTCTCGCATGAGGGATTGTAAATGGGCGGGAATATCCCGTTGATTGAGGGCGGGATTTAATGCAGGGGTATTAAGAATGTCCATTCATGCGCTCCGGACTCGGTCGGTCCTGATTTATGTTTCTATATTGATGATCGACCGGGTTTCCGGAAACTTAAACGGATTTACTCCCGGCGAACGGGCGCTCGCCGATTCTGCAATGCGCGTATTCCCGGCGCAAGAACAGCCATCTTTAATTTGTCGGGTGGCAGGGATCGGTGGACTTAATTTACTATCACTTCGGCGTGCAGCGCGCCGCTATCTCGCAACGCTTCCAGAATGGCTATGATGTCTTTGACACTGGCGCCCATTGCATTCAAACCTTTGATGATTTCCTGTACATTAGCGCCCTGGAATTCTTGCGTGACTTCCCTGTTTTCGGCTTCCGGGTCGGAACCTACATGAATACCCATTCGCGCGTCGCGCATATCTCCGGTTATGATTAATTCCATACCGCCGCGTGAAACTGACACCGGATCGATCTGGATGTCGCCACCCATCACGATGGTACCGCTGCGTTCGTTGATGACCACCCGGGCACGATATTCGGGCACGATCCGAATCTGTTCTACTCGCGCTATGTACTCCACCGGGTCCACATCGTCAGGCAGCGATACGATAATCGAGCCGCCATCCACGGTTACGTCCGCTTCTTCCAGTTCACTGCGCAGACGATCTCTGACCAGATCCAGAGTGGTAAAATCAAAGTGATTCAATGAGATTCTCAAACGCACACGTTCACTGCCCTGCTCGCCCGGTTCCACCAGGTTGGCGGTCACACCCCGTTCAATAGTGGCTCCATTCAACACCAGTCCGACGGTTTTCTGCTCCCGATTGTATCCGCTCTGTTGACTGCGGCCGCCGGTAGTGATGACACCCTGAGCCACGGCATAGATCGTCTTATTGCCGGCATATAATGGCGTCTGAATTAAAACGCCGCCTTCCAGTGAGCGCGCATCGCCTATTGATGAGACCGTCACATTTATGCGATCACCGGAGCGCGCGAAGGGCGGTACTTCCGCCGTGACCAACACCGCGGCAATATTGCGTGCGTTCATGCCAATGCCTTCAAAATTCTGTCCCAACCCGCCCAGCAGATTCTGGATAGAATCGCGAGCAAGTTGCGTACGCGAATCACCGGTACCACTCAAGCCTACCACAATGCCATAACCCAACAGTTGATTGGTACGTATGCCCGTGATGCGGGCCAGATCTTTCAATCGGACTCCTTTCTC
>JAGRMX010000477.1 GCA_020441025.1 Leptospiraceae bacterium | reverse complement strand
AGATGATTCGTGAGCTGGAAACACGGCTCAAGTCCAAAAAGATCGAACTGGTTCTCGAAGACAGTGCCCGTCGGTATCTGGCCGAAAAGGGATTTGATCGCAACTATGACGCGCGGCCCATTCGTCGCTTGATCGAAACCGAAATTTCGCATGTACTCTCCAATGAGATTTTATTCGGTCGTCTGGCCGGTGGCGGTAGTGTTCGTATCAGTGCCGGTGACGAGGGATTGAAATTTAATTTTTAATCCGGCAATGGAATCGCACCGCCTGACTGACTCCGTCGTTGAACCGGCTCCGCTTTGTTCGCTTATGCGCACTGACCATATGCCCAACGAAATTTTAATCGAAGTGCTCATCGATACAGAATATACGGATGGTCTCTGAACCCGAAGGGCTATTTCAGTTTTAAGTCGACGATGACCGGCAGATGATCGGAACCGGCCAGAGCGTTTTCGTCGGCTACAATGCGGGCACTCTCTACGGAAAAATGATCCGATACGAATACATAGTCGATGCGTACGCTCGATTCCAGTTCGTCCTGCGGTTTTCCCAGATAGACATTGGTGTCCAACCAGCTGTAGGCGTCATGATCATCGGGATTTAACATCCGCCAGCTATCGGTCATGAAGCGGCGATAGGTCCGCATTCCGAAAAATTGTTCTTCCGCCGCCAGTTCGGCAATGTTTCGTTCGGTATTCTGGGCCTGACGATCCGCAAACTCCCGCAGACGGTTTTCATCCCAGCCGTCATTGCGCGTGTCCGGTTTTTGCTCCGAGATAAAGTTTTCGGATTCCAGCGTATTGAAATCACCGGCTATGATTAACGGTCCGGTATGCTTTTTGATTTGTTCATTAAAAATGTACTTCATCTGGTGATAGCGATCGGGAACCGACAGACCGAGATGTACCGCCAGAAATCGAACCGGAGTTCCGTTTACATCCAACTCTCCCTGCACCGCCACCCTGGGATCTTCCTCGGCAGGCAGATGATATACTCTTTGATTGTGTAACGGGTACGCGGACAGAATGGAAACGCCGTATATATTTTCGCCGGTTCCGGGACCATAATAGTAATGCATGCCGGTGCGACGGGCCAGCCATAATACCAGATCATACTGCGAGGACAACAGACGATTGGATTCGGATTCCTGCAAGCTTACCAGGTCGGGGCGGTAGGCCTCGATGGCTTTAAGAAAGGGAACCGGATTGGTACGGCCGCTGTTATCAAATCCCTGATGCACGTTGAAGGTCATAACACGCAGAGCGCCATCATCGGTATGTTGTTGGGGTTCTGCGGCGGTCCATACCAACGCGAGGGTGGCCGCTGATACAATCAGCGTTACGATAATCAATACTTCCCGGGGTCGAATACTCATGCTCCGCCCTCCGTAGAAGTGTGTTCCACCGCATCGGTTTGTTGGAACGGAAATCCATGCACCCGTCCCGAATACACCAGCACAATCAGTACCAACGCGATTGCGGCGCCCATCAATGTAAGCGGCAGACGGTCTTTGAACAGAGCTCCCACCGGACCGGCGTGGATGGTCACCAGCGCGAATACGCTGACAAAAAACATTAACAGAAACACAAACTGGCCGATGGTTATCATCCTGATGAGCGGGCCGGCGGAGTAATCCTGACTGCCCACCGCCAGAAACAATATGTACATATCCAGCAACAGCACTCCGAGCGCCAATCCCCCCAGATACTGAGCAATACCGACATGCAGATAAATCACATCCGCAATGACCGCCAGTTGAATGAGATGCAAAGGTATCAGCGTGGAACGGCGGAAAATAAATTCACGAAAGGCATCCAGGTGAATCGCAATAGCAAAAATACACAACCAGAGAGTTGCCGTTGTGACCGAAAGGGTGTAATCTCCGTCGGTCCAGCGAATCATCGCGTCCGGATAACCCAGAAATGTGAATAATAGAGTGAGCAATAGACCATAGGCCAGGCCCGGTAAAAGGGCGGAAACCTTGCGAGCGCTGCGCTGTTCGGCGCGCACCCCCGGCAGGTCGCTAACCACGATGGCGCCCATGCGCAACAACGCACCCAGAGCAATCAAGCTCAACGCAAAGACCAACCAGAACGGAGCGACAACCGTATCCCCATGCGCGCCGATCCATCCACTGACGGAAACATCCAGCGTGTCTCCCATGGCCCTTAATAAAAAATCCGTCAGCAGCGCCAGAGCAGGAGCTGCCAGAACCGCGCCGCCCACCGTATGAAACTTAAACTTTCCATTCAGTGCAAAGTAAATGGTTAGAAAGCAGGGCAGAAAAATTCCGGTGCCCAGCAGTATCAGACCATTCATCAATAGATACAGGAATAAATCATCGATGAGCGGACTCACCAGTCGCGCGCCGATCACCACCGCACCCGATATGATCAACAGACGCTGGATATTCAGGGACTTGAGGAAATAGAGCAACAGCGGCGCCAGGAAAAGCAATAATAACAGCACTGCCACGTTGAAGCCCATGGCGGTGAGATTTAAATACCAGATGCTGGCTAAAAATTGCCGTACACCTTGAATGAAAAAGAGTACAATCAGCGCCAGGCTGAGCAGAAACCAATGCCATGATTTTGGAAACACGGGCGGAATCTGACTTCTGTCACAAAAACGTCAAGAATATACGCACAGAATTATCCTTTTTTACCCGCAACGCGTCATTTTATCTGAAGCACTATATTTTTTACTCCAGGTCCCTGGGATCGTGCCGACACAAATGATTATGGGAGCTCTTACGTTAGCATCGCGCCGCAGCCGATATGGCCGTATTGATACGGGTTATCGCAGTTATGATCTGGATCGGCAGGATCCGGATCGTATCAATCAGTTTCGCAACCTGCACTGGTTATGTACCGAAATGGAACGCCT
>JAGRMX010000476.1 GCA_020441025.1 Leptospiraceae bacterium | reverse complement strand
CATCAGTATGCCGGGAAATATGAAGTCCAGGGCGCGCCGCGGGGTGGGCGGCAAGGCCGTCATCACGGCGACTTGTTCGGGTTGCCCGGGAATTTGTTTTAGAGTGATTGTTTCGTTCAGTTGTTGGTGACGCCATTCGAATTCGTCGAGATAACCGGCCGTAATCAATCGTGTGCCCGGGGCGTTTAACGGCTCGACTTCAAATTTAAATATGTCGGATTTTAAATCGGCATGCGGACCGGAAGGTGCTTCCCGGATTTTGCGCACTACCCGCGCTTCCAGCATGATTTCGCTGGATTTGTAATCCCGGGCCGTCGGATCGTACTCCATGACGACCACAAAGCCCACCGGTATGCTGATGAAAAAAAAGAATATGCCCACCAGTCCGATGATGCCGCGCAGGGAGGGCTTTGCTCTGTCGGAAGAAGCGGTCACCCTGCAGAATTTCGCATATGGGTCGTACAGGCAAAGAGAAAAAAGGCCGACCCGGAATCTTCAAGCATGCGCGGATCGGGTCGGCAACAATCAAAGGAATATGTAGAGTCTGTAGAGTGAAACTATATCAAAACGGACTGACAGTCGCATTGCGGTACTGTACATAAAATTCCGCGTTGCCGCCGTTGTTTAAATTATCGATCATAGTTTTGCTCAAATCATCATGTTGGCCGGCGCCCGAGTTGGTATTGCCGATCTCGCTAAACAGGTTGTTGATAGCCGTGCCGTCGCGAAAATCGGACGGAATGGCACCGCTGCTGTTGCCGTCACTGATGAAGCCGCTTGAATTAAACAGACCATAGTTGAGCGAGTTGGCCGCCCCGCATATCGTATCCGCAAAGGCGCTACCGCCATCCACCACACCAAACTTGGCCGTTGTCTGGTTGGGTGAATCCACACGCTGACCATAAGCCAGTAAGTAATAATCGGGATTGCCGCCCGCGCACAGATCAAAGTTGCTGACTTTAACGACCACCTGCACGCAAATCAAGTTGCCGATGCCGCTGGTCATCTCTTCCAGCAACACGCGGCCATTCAGGCTACCCGGAACCGTGCCGCTTACCAGCGGACCGTCGCGCCAGGAATAGACCTGCTTGCGTGAACCGGCGCTGCCGAATACGTACGTTTCAACCAGTGGCGCCGTGGCGGTGAAGCGCGAACCGTTCAAGACATTCAGACTGTATGTCATCAGGGCGCCATCCCCGCTGGTGTCGGTAGAGTTATCAAAAAACAACTCCAGCGCTTTGGCATCATCCGACGCGCGCCACATCAGAAAACGATTGGTATAGGTTTTGGTGCCGGAATAACCGGCGCCGTTTACGGTATCGTTGGTACCCACGCCGATTTGCATATGATACTGGGTGCCGGATACGTTTTGATTGGCGAAGTTATAGGTCCCCGCCGATTGGTTCAAAATACCGGAACTCTGTAGCGATGAAATAATGCTGTCGATAATCAACGAATTAGAATTAGCCCAGGTGGCCGATTGGCGCACAAATCCCCAGGCATTTTCCGCCGCATGCAGTTCCCGCACCTGGCTGATGGCGCCGCTCAGGCCGGTAAAATCGGGCGGTACCGGTTGATCGCTCTGTTTATTGGCGGGTGCCGCAAAGAAAAAGACGCACAGGGCGGCGGTGCCGAATACAATCGGATACTTAAAATATTTCCTGGTATTCATATATTCTTTCCCTCATTCAAATACAAAGCCGGGCGGAATGCAAACCACCATTCCGGACTTGTTTGAGCAGGTTGTGCTTGTGTTGTTATTCTGATTGGCCAGACCGAGTAACAACAGTAAGGTCAGGGTGTTATCATCTTCTTCTTCCGTCAGGCCCAATTGCTCGCAGGCCGGTACGGTCGAAAGGAACACAAACAGCCCCGCCAGAAGCAGGATAAAAATAGATTTACGTCGCTGTTTTAATTTCGTAATCAAAAGTTTCATTTTATTTCAACCCATAGACCCGGTGCGAAAACCGTCGCTACGGTTTGCCTCTGTTCAGAGCACCGGATTAAATCGAGATTACCGGCAATTTACCGCAAATCAGAACGGGATGCAACCGGATTTTTTTGAAATCAAATCCTGGAGGGGAGGTATAAAAACAGCCCGCATTGTGCGGTTGGACGGCTAATTGGACGGATAGGTCAGTAAAAACGATGTGTGATAATGAGAATTCGTCACAAAAAGGGTAACATATTTTAACCGATGGATCTGTCCTGACTCGGAACCGTAATCTGTATGCATATTATAGTCCGCAGACTCAATCGCATTGCTATGCAATACGTCGATTGAGACCAAACCCGGCTGTAATTCAACACGCATCCGGAGCAGGAGAACCGCCAACAAATACCAGATCATATTTTATGATCGGAATTCATAATATGAATATTAAGTTTAAAATATGAACCCCGGGTTTATCCTGCACAATAACAGGGAAACATGGCCCGACCGCCCATAAGTGACGGGTATTTTTTTGTGCGTGTAAAAAAACGGCAGGGTTATTTAGCGGCCATGCAATCGCGATCACTCTACCGTGAGGATATTATTGGCCACCAATCGATAACCGTACAGAGCGCCTTCATCGGCGACGGTGCGACGTAGATTGTAATACGCGGCCACAAAACGACGGAATACGCTCACTGCCGGTAAATCGCGATTATAAAAATAACGAATGTAGTACGGGTGACCCAGTGCCGGAGGAAAGCGCAGGGTTACCACTCCGGTGCCCTGTAATTTTTGTCCCAGCATAGCCAATAGTAGATTGTAATTCGTGATTTCACTGGCCGGGTTACGGATCAGCTGATTACCCGAAAAAAACCAGGGACTGACGGCGGCGGTATCCAGCCCATGTAGAAAGCGTTCCAGCCCGCTGAAATCTTCCGGCCCGATCAAACTGAACAGAATAT
>JAGRMX010000475.1 GCA_020441025.1 Leptospiraceae bacterium | reverse complement strand
TCGACGTCGCGGTCTAATCGATTGGCATGTAATGGGCACAGGCGGCTATGATCGGGTGGAGGTTTACTACCGGGATCTTCTGCGAACCATTTTGAATGACAGAGCCGGCATTGTGGTCATTGCCCATAACCATCCCGGAGAATCGGCCCGTCCAGGTATGGACGATCTGAGTAGCATGCGCAATCTGGAGCGTATGCTGAGTGACATCGGCGTAGCCCTGCAGGATCAGTTCATCATCGGCGAAGATGGCGTATATTCCTGTCGTCAGAAAAGATTTTTACAGCAAAACCACTTCCAGAAAAACTGAGTTTATCCTGTAACAGGGACCGAATTGTACGAGCACAGGAAGGAATCCTCTGGCTTACCTGAACAAAAAAGCGCGATTTCAGACCAGAAGCGGCATGGAGCTGTTCTATCAATACTGGTTATCACCGGAAAGCGCCCGGAACGGTAAAAATGCAGCCGGCAATCGGACGGTAGTATTTCATCACGGAGTGGGAGAACACTCCGGTCGTTATCAAAATTTGCTGGATGCTTTTGAAGGCGACGACATCGATTTTTTCGCGCTGGATTGTCGAGGCCATGGTCACAGTCCCGGAACACGGGGCGACGCACCCGGAGTGGGCGCTTTTGTTCAGGACCTGGAGGATTTTATACAATTCATCCGCGCTGAGCATGGTGTAGTGATGCCCATTCTGCTCGGGCACTCTATGGGCGGCCTGATTGCTATTGCCTTTGCCCTCACCCATTCCAATCAATGGCATCTCCGTGGACTGGTAACCAGCGGCGCCGCACTGACACCGCACCTGGATTTTATTCAGAATTTGAAAATCAACTCGGCTCAATTACTGGTTCACCTGGCTCCTCGACTGGTGATGCCCACCGGACTGCCACCCACAGGACTCAGTCATGACCAGCGTGTAATCGATCAATACCGCAACGACTCACTCTGCCATGATAAACTCAGTGTGCGGTTGGGCGTCTCCCTGGTAGAAACAGGCACGGATTGCTTGCGCCGGTCCGATTTGCTAAAAATTCCGGTGCTGATCACCCATGGAAATGATGATCCGATCGTCAATCCGCAGGGTTCCATAGACTTCTATCATCGCGTGCTTTCCGCCGATCGTGATTTAATCGTATATCCGGGCCTGTATCACGAAATCTATAACGAAACGCTGGATCAACGTGAACGTGTATTCAAGGATTTGCGCAACTGGGTGCTCACACATACGCCGGAAAGAGTAACCGAAACCGAAGCGGATATGGCAACCGTTTCGTCCGATCCCCAGGCTTCCGCAAACATAGCCGTGTCTACGCCGGATTGAAACAGCGCCATTAATGTTCATCTAATGGTTTTAAGCTGAGTGACATAATGATATATTTATTATGTCACTCTTAATCATTTTGAAAAAAGCGACCGGTTCTGGGTTTCATTTAATAAATTGGTTTACTGAATTGCGAATTTTCAGGGCAGCGTTGAGATGCACTGGTTTTTTTCTGCCGCCATAGGGAAAAGCAATTGCATTCCTGGCATTTTTTTTTACCCATTCTACGATTTCTACTTGACTTTTGTGCGGCGCATAATAAACTTGGTGCATTGCACAAGAGCAATATAAAAATTTTTCACAGGAAGGCACAGGGATGGAAAAGGTACTACACGACATTCTCAACGCCGGAATCGCATTATTTCGCGCAGGCGAAGATTCCGTTAATAATGCTGTAAAAGAAGTGCAGCGTACATTTGATGAATTAAAGCAAAAAGGGGCCGCTGATACCAGCGACGCGGCAGTTAAACTGCGCAAAACCCTGGATGACATTGTTACTCAGGCGAATGAACTGAACAGCAAGGCCGGAACTGCATACCAGGATTCACTGAAGCAGATCGAAGGTCTGTACGCCAACGCTACCGAGCAAATTAAAGCTCTGGTACCCGAAGACCGTATCAACGAAGTAAAAGACAAAATCGAAGAGCTGAACAAAGTCATCCGCGAAAAAGTAGGCGGCTCTTCCGGTGGAGCAACCGGGCCGACTGCTTGATTTGATTGATACATTTTCAATCAACGGCAAACATAAGCCCGGCTTACAGCCGGGCTTTTTTTATGAATGCCATTGCGAGTCATACGCTTAATTTGTCTGTAGCAGATAAGGATCATACCGTAACTCATAACCATGGAATTAAGTATGGAAGTAAGTATGGAAACATATGAGGGTCGCCAGGACCATATTCGATCACTCAAAACACCGGAAATTGAAACGTTTCGTAATGTGTACACGGACGCGTCTTTCCGGATTGACCTGGAATTTCCCGAATTTACGGCCATCTGTCCGAAAACAGGCTTACCGGATTTCGGAATCATCTACGTGTCATACCGTCCGGATGAACAATGCCTGGAGTTAAAAAGTTTCAAAGAGTACTTCTTGTTTTATCGAAACCTGGGCATCTTTCATGAAAATGTAGTCAATCGGGTTTGCGATGATCTGGTACGAGCCTGCAAGCCCCATTGGTTACGGGTACATGCGGATTATAATGTACGCGGCGGCGTTAAGACCGGAGTGACCCGGGTCTATTCCAGACAATCGGCAAAACCGGAACGATAGTCGGGATATTGTAGACCTGTGGGCAGCAATTGATCTAAGAACCGACTGCGAATATGGCGTCCGACGTACGGTTGCGAGCGCCAATCGCCTGGAATTTTGAGGTCATAGCGGGCTTCCAGCCAGTTGAATACTTCCCGCTGCCCCACGGAATGGCCATCGACGGCGTGCACCAAACGCGGAGCATTATGCGGCTCAGCGCGGGCAAGGTCCGCCACAGCCACACACAGGCGCGCCAGATCGTGCACATGAATTCTGGATACCACGCGATTGCCAATAGCGGCCCGGCTAAAATCGCCCTGTA
>JAGRMX010000474.1 GCA_020441025.1 Leptospiraceae bacterium | reverse complement strand
GTACCATAACCGCGTTTGAAGAGGTATTTAAGATTTTGAAATCTACCGATCGCCGTGATCTATATGATTATGTTTATACCTATCTGGCGTGTACTTATGCGCGAACGGGTAAGATGACCGCCGCGTTGAAAACCGCCCGCCAGGCCCTTCTGTTGGAACATGAATTTGACGCCGGGGAACCGGGCCGAAGCGCATTGGCAATCGCGCTGGTTCTACGCCACCGGGACCGACTGGGTGCGAAAACCAGTCAGGTTCTGTCCGCCATCACGGAGCAAACCGGCCTGGAGGAATCGGCCGATGCTTATTTTGATCGGGCCATCTTTCAGGCTCGTACTGTTTCGCACGCCCTTACACTGGTTCCGACATTGCGGGAGTACGCCCGGTGGTTGCTGCAAAAAACGCAAGCGGATTCCGATTCGGAAGGCGAAAAGGAAAACGATTCTCTGAGACGTCTGGCGCTGTCCTGTCTGCGTGAAGCGCGTACGCGGGCACGATCGGCGGACATGCGCGCGGAACTACGGCTCATTGAAAAACTGGCCCTGGATAAACAGCTAACACTGGATTGAATGCCGGGAAACAAATCACGCGGGCCGACATTCTTTCGGACTTTGATCAGACTGTGTCGTGTCTTACAGGTTGATCGGTTTTATCCTGTCGGCTCCGTGCGACCCTGGACCTCGGAACGCCTCGATCGGAAGTGAACTTTTTCGGGCTGGCTGAATATGCGACTCGTTAAGCATTATGCACACGATTCAACCCGTTCAACGCCGCCACCCGGTATGCTTCCGCCATGGTAGGATAATTAAAAGTGGTGTTTATAAAATACTTTAACGTATTGCCGCCGTTGTATTGCCTCATTATGGTCTGACCGATATGCACAATTTCGGCAGCCTGGTAGCCAAAGCAATGGATGCCCAGAATCTCCAGCGTTTCGCGATGAAACAAAATCTTCAGCATGCCGACGGTCTGTCCTGTAATCTGCGCGCGGGCCAGGTGACGAAAAAAGGCGTGGCCCACTTCGTACGGCGTTTGTTCGTCGGTTAATTCACGTTCGGTCTTGCCCAGGGAACTGATTTCCGGGCTGGTATAGATGCCCGTGGGAATGTCTCGCGCCAATCGCAAATCCTGATTGCCTTCGGTTAAATGCGTCGCCGCAAAACGTCCCTGATCAAAAGAAGCGCTGGCCAGCGATGGTGGTCCGATCACGTCGCCTACCGCGTAGATATGTTCGACGGCGGTTTGAAAGGTCTGATCCACCTGGATGTATCCGCGATGATCGATTTGAATTCCAAGATTCTCCAGACCCATATCGTTTGAATTGCCGGTGCGGCCATTGGCCCACAATAACAGATCCGTTTTGAGTTTCTTGCCGGACTTCAGATGCAGAATAACATCCTCGGCTTCCACTTCCACCCGGTCGAGTGTTTCCTGATTGCGAATCAACACGCCCTGTTCGCGTAAATGGTAGGCCAGCGCGTCGATGATTTCATCATCCAGAAAAGCCAGCAGCTTGTCGCGAGTGTTTACCAGATTGACCTTTACTCCCAGACCGCGTAGTATAGAGGCGTACTCGCAGCCGATCACGCCGGCACCGTATATGGTGATGGTGCGGGGAGTTTCACTCAGCGATAAAATAGTGTCGCTGTCGCGTATGCGGGGATTGTTAAAATCAAGTTCCGGCGGTCGGTACGGTCGCGAACCGGTGGCAATGATAAAGGCCGCCGCGCTGAAATTGCGTTGTCGCCCATCCTGATCCTCCACCTGAATTGTATGCGCGTTGATAAATGAACCGTGACCGTGCAGAACTTCCACTGCGTTGCGTCGATAAAAGTCCCGTCGCATGAGCACCTGTGAGCGAATGACCGACTCGGCGCTCTGCAAGAGCGATTGGAAATCCACCTGTAAATCGTTGTACAATTGCTGGAAGAGGGGATTACGCCGAAACTCATTCAGGGACTGTATGGTCTGGCGGAGTGCCTTGCTGGGTATGGTTCCCCAATGCGTGCAGCCGCCGCCCACCTGATCGTACTTTTCCACTATGGCCACGCGCCGACCGGACTTGGCGCATTTCATCGCGGCGCCTTCTCCGCCCGGACCGCTGCCGATCACAATGACGTCATAATCGAAATCCAGAGACATGTTCCTATCCTCGGTTTTCACGGTTGCCTGAACAGTGAAAAACCGGGGAGCATCCGACCATTTTGCTTCCGTTTCCGTAATTCTCGCCGATATTCTAAGGGATAGAGGCGATTTAGCTTCCGGTCCGGATATGATATGTACGGCGAAAAAGCGTGATGGGCATAGGATTGTCCGAAGATCGGGACGGTACCCTGGCGGTTACATTCTCCGAATCGTTCCGCTTGTACTTCTGGCATTAAGTCTGGCTGCTCCGATTATGGCTCAGAACGGACCGCGCGGAGAGTCAAGCGTCGATCAGGAAATGGCCCGTATATACTCCCATCCGCGCCAGGACCTGCGTGGTGATGATACGGTCAACTACTGGACGCGCTACGGACAGGTGGAGTTGAAGCTGGAGAAATCCTTCTTTCGACCCGGCGAAGATATTCCCGTGCTATTTCGCATTCGCAATACCGGCTACCGGGTCATCCGCATCTATCCCACGGAAAAGCCCTGGGGCTCCTATCAGTTCATGGTACTGGATCGAGCCGGCAATGAAATTCCCATGCAATTCGATGAACGCGCCTACAATCGTCGTGAAAACGGCGAGCGCACGGTCGTAAACAACCTGGGAGAGCAGGTTAAAGAAATCATTCTGCATCCTGGTGAAACCTTTGAGAAGATATTATATTTAAATGATTTCTATCGACTGGCGGCCGGCTCCGAGTTTCGGGTAGTAGGCTATTTTTATCCCGATCGGCGCTTTGAGTATTTTGTGCGATCGACCAA
>JAGRMX010000473.1 GCA_020441025.1 Leptospiraceae bacterium | reverse complement strand
CCTGAATCTTCCGATTGTGAATCGACAGCACTGGATGGGCAAGCCGGGGAGATGAAACATAATAGCAGCGCAGTCAAAGAACAACCCGACTTTGAAAAAATTGTCGGGCATAATCGCGTGCAGTGGCGCGCGCACTCATCTGAATATCTGCCCGGATGTTATTTTTATTGCAACTTGATTGGCAGAAGAATGGAACTGGGTCACTTTTATTCCACGGACGTGTCCGGCCGGAACCAGCCGGCCCCTTTAATGCTTTCGACGGCCGAGTTTTTATTGGGCAGCCAGGATGATTGGGTGCGAGAGCATATGGGCGCGGAGTGCCTGGCCGATATTCGACGAACGGCGCGGGAAGTGCGGGGAGCGAGAAAATGAAGATAGATTGCAGATACTCGTTGCTGAATGGATTGGTTTTGTTATCGCTCCTTTTGTACCCGGCGTACCCGACATTTTCTGCCGGAGAGCCTGTAATTTTGATTCAACCTTTTGCAAATCTGTCCGGAGCGGAGCACGATTGGTTCGCGGTGGGCATTGCCGATCGTCTGCATTCGGCGTTGGCCCGCGTGCCCGATGTGCGCGTAATTCATGAACGGGAACGGCAAGTTGTCGAGGAAGAGTTAGGCCGACAGCAGCATGGACAGGTTTACTCGCCATTGCGTGTGGGAATGGCGACCGGCGCAAGTGCGGTTCTAACCGGAAGTTATCAGGTGTCGGGGACGACCCTGCGTGTCATTATCAATCTGGTAAGCGTGGAAACTACGGAAACCGAATGGTCTCGTTCGGTTGACGGTCCAATTGAAGCTCCATTTGCGTTGCAGGATCGCGTTGTGCGGCTGCTCTTAACGGATTGTGCTATGTTTGCACTTTCGGAAATCCAGATTCAATCCGCGCTCGGCGACACAACCCGTAATAATGAGTCTGGAATCGCCCCCGAGGCGTATGCGCATCTGGCACGCGCTCGGAAGATCATCGACGCCGAAGAATACGACAGGTTCGATAATGCAATTCGAGAATTGCTACAGGCGATTGAACGGGCGCCTGATTTCTTAGAAGCGTATGGCGACCTTGTGCAAATGCTGACCCGGTGGGACTTAAATAAGACGTCCTACTTTGATATGGCTTCCGCTGTCGAGCGTGGTCTAAAAGATCTATCCGAAAAAGAAACTATTTCCATTCATGAGCGGGCCTACGCGATTACATTGCATTACCAACTCAGTGAATACTATGGCGTTAATGGCGACCCTCTGCGCCCAGCAGACGAAGACAACTTGATCCGCGCACGAACTCTTCTGGAAACCAGCGGCGATGCCGAATCCATGGCCTACGTGCATACGCTGATGTCACTGGGAAATCACTACTATCGATCGGAGGATTATGCTAAAGCCGGTCAATGCTATAAGCTTGTTATGGAAAAATTGCGGATAATAAAGAATATTTACTATACACTGATAACGACTTATGATCTCGCTCAAACAGAAAGTAAGCTCAGTAACCATGGTCGGGCTATGGAATTGGTGCGTACCGGGTTGCGGTTAGCCGATGCGGAACCGTTTAGTGGTACGCGCAGGCAGGCGGTTGCCTATTGGCTGGCCGGCAGAATATCCGAGGAGTCGGATTCACTGGAAAATGCACGTGGATACTATGCAAAGGCGCTGGAATGGTTTAAAGCGCAAAGAACCGCATTACCTCTGCCCTGGCAAAAGCAATACGCCCTGCTTCTGGCCGACACGGGCAGTCTTGAACGGCGCCTGGAAAATAATGCGGATGCGCTCGAGAATCTGCGTAAATCGGAAGAGCTATTCTTAAAGCTATCGTCCGATTCTACGGAGCAATATTGGCGCGCCGGAGGCGTACCGTCCTGGATATTGCTTGAAATCGCTCGTTGCTATTCTCACCCGACTTTAGAAATTGGATGGATATCGTATTATGAGAAAGCTATTGAAGCGGACCTACATGATACACTGCCAAGAGAAGAGTATGCCGGCATCTGGTTTGACATGCACGAGTACGGGACTGCCCTGAAATATTACAAAGACGCGTTAGAGACCGCTCGTAAATATGGAACAATTCAGGCCTATCAGGAATTCAACGTGGCTCTATGCTATGAATATCTGAGTGAGTATGTGCTGGCAGTTGAGCATTATGGAAATGCGTTAAGTATCGATTCATCGGACGCGGAAGCGCAGTATAACCGGGGCATGATTCGATATTGTCATCTGAATCAAAAAGAAAACGGACGTAACGACATACAGCGGGCGTGTGAAAACGGATACGCAGGTATTTGCGAAGGCCCGATAAACTGTCAGGAATGAGAATTGTCCCAGATTGAGAGAACAGGAGCAAGTTGAAAATGTCACGTATTACTCCATGTATATTGTTGTTATTTGCAATTACAGGAACGTCCTGCGGCTACCGGCCGACCGCGCAATCCTGCGATGAGTTTTTAATGGCGGCCCGGGAGCGAGGCTTTACCGCTGAGGCCAGAGGGCCCGATTCATTTGCAAATACGGAATGTTCCGTAGCATTCAAAACAAAAAGTGGTGCTCGCGTTGAATACAGCATCTCTCAAGATAAAGAACCGTTGACGATTGAATGCGCCATGTATCAAATTCCATCGGGCACGACGCTCAAGGATTACCATGCGTGTGCGTTCGAATCCGGGGCCGTATTTTTCATGTCGTCATATGAAACGAAGCTGACTCTACAGAATAAGAATAGTTATTTATCGATGATTCCTTCCGAAAGTCGGGGTGCGATGGCGGATGTGACCGAAGCAGAGCTGGTCGTTGAAAATCAGAGAATCTTTGGTCTCACACGCGACGAGTTTCAGGAAATTGTGGAATTGGCGGATCAATTCGGGTTTTCGGATAGCTTTCCTGAGTTTTGAGTGGCTGCCTCCAGAAACACTAATG
>JAGRMX010000472.1 GCA_020441025.1 Leptospiraceae bacterium | reverse complement strand
TATTCCCACCAGGTCTTTCACCGGGTTGAGCAAATGTATCTCATCCTCGTCCCATTTGCGCATTATTCGGGCGTCTTCCAGGCACAGAGCGCCATAGTGCGTTCCTTCCGAATCGACCGGAAGAATCAAAAAAGAATTGATTCCGCGTCGTTGGATCAATTGCCGGGACGCATTATCAAGTGCGGATACCGGCGCGCTGCTTTTTTGTTCGCCCTGCAGCAGGTCCGTATGCCAGTCATGCAGGACTTCGGAGTAGATGTTTTCAAATTCTCTTTCAGAGGCCACATTGAATTCTGTGCGGAAGGCGTATGATACGCTCCTGTAACCTTCGGCTTCCGAATGTTCAAATAGCATAATACCTGAAAGATCGAAAAACACCAACAACTGACGAAAAGCATTGTCCAGTACGCCTAATTCCGTGGACATGTCCAACAGGCTGCGGGAAAACGCGGAAAGGCCCGCTTCATAGATGTAACGGCGCGCCAGTCGCTCCTGATCTTTTTTGCGATCAGTGATGTCCCGCTGTATGGTTACAAAATTAGTAATATGTTTATTCTGATTATGAATGGGAGTGACCGTCCATTCGCTGTGAAATTCTCTGCCGTCCTTGCGATAGTTGATCATCTCACCGCCGAAAGTTTGACCGTTTTCCCGGCTGTTGCGCAAACGTTTCAGGACGGTCTGATTGGTATGCGTACCATTTAAAATATCGGGCGACTTGTTGATTACGTCTTTCACGGAATATCCGGTTAGCTTTGTAAAACCGGGATTGACAAAAACAATGCGCGGGTCGGTGGTGCTGGCATCGGTAATCATTATGGCGTCCTGAGCATAATGTACGCCCGACGCCAGCAGGCGCAGCAACTCCTCCGACTTGCGCTTCTCGGTTATATCCCGAAACACAATTACGGTTCCCTGAATGCCTCCTCGTTCCCCGGCAATGGTGGCCATATTCAATTCAATGAACAAACGGCGATTCGATCGGGTGGTCAGAACAATTTCCCGAAAAACATTTTCAACCGGATCGGCCAAAGGGTCGAAGGCAAAGTCTTCTTCATCGTTTGCCTGCGTGTATTGAAACACTTCGGTAAGCTTTTTACCCAGCGCTTCGGTTAGATTCCATTCCAGCAGAGATTCGGCCACAAAGTTCATGTATTTAATGCAGTCATCGCTATCACAGGTGATGACACCTTCCGTCAAACTCTGCAATGTCGTGGAAAGCCAGCGTTCCTGCTCTTTTTCTTTCTGGATCAGGCGACTTTTATATAACGCGATTTCGACCGTGTTATACAGCTCTCGACTCTGAAACGGCTTCAGGAGAAATCCCGACGGATCGGTAATTTTAGCGCGCTCAAAAGTTTCCGAGTCGGACCTGGCGGTTAAGAATACGATCGGCGTATCTATGCTGATTCGAATTTGTTCGGCGGCCTCGACTCCGTCAATGTTGCCCGCAAGCATGATGTCCATCAGAATCAGATCGGGCCTTTCACTCAGTGCAACCTCGATTGCTTTTTCACCCCGACTGATGGGTCCGATAAGGGTGTGTCCCATGTCTTTTAGATGACGTTGAAGAATAGTTGCCGAGATGGGTTCATCTTCAACAATCAGAATGCGGGCGGAGGACTCCCTGCCCGGGATAATGGCCGAACCGGTCCGATTTTGGTTTCCAGATTCCATGTCAGGATGACTTTTTTTATCTGACGAGAATTCAGATGCAGTGGCCGAATGTTTTATGTCCTGTTTGAGGGCTCAAGTCGACGCCAGGACAGGGTTTCCATTGATTGAAAGCAGTAAAGCAAAGCATACGTAAATTATACGGATTAACAGTACTTATCAATATGACTTTTCGCAGGACTTGACGGGTGTCGCCGAGACGGCAAAGTGTTCTTAACATGCAACAAACAATTATTGACGGCGTTCGGATCGATCTATGCCCCCCGGATGAAATGGATGTGAACTGGGTGGGCAATCTGGATGTACTCAACCAGCTATTGGCCTGCTGGTTACGGGTACATGCGGATGACATTCCGCTGCACCCGCGTTTGATCGGACGACCGGGAGTCGGTAAGACCACTTTGGCCTGTGCCGCCGCAGCCCGGCTGAAGCGAGATGTTTATATTTTTCAGGCGACGGTCGATACGCGCCCCGAGGACCTTTTGATTTCGCCCGTATTAAATCAGGAGGGCAAAATTAAGTACGTAGCGTCTACATTGGTGACCGCTATGATCCGCGGCGGAGTGGCGGTGCTTGATGAAGGCAATCGTATGGGCGAAAAATCCTGGGCTTCACTCGCGCCTTTATTAGACCATCGTCGTTATATTGAATCGATTGTGGCCGGTGTAAAAATCAAGGCACATTCCGATTTTCTGTTCTGTACCACTATGAACGAGGATGCGTCCACCTTTGAAGTGCCCGAGTACATTCAAAGCCGATTGCAGCCGCAAATTTACATCGATTTCGCCGATGCCAATGAGGAAGCCGAAATTATAAAATCAAACATGCCGTTTGCGCCCGATGAGATTGTAGATTATGTAGTACATTTTTTACAGCGCGCCCATGCGGCCGACGAACCGTACTCCGTGCGGGACGGCATAAACATCACTCGACTCGTACTTAAGCTGGCGGCCGCCGAGGCGGAACGTGGAAATCCGTCGGTCAAAGTATCGGACAAACCGATTCTGCCGCGCGATATGCGCACCGCTTTGCATTCGGCGGTCATGGGCGTGCTGGGAGATGAGGCCCTGCGTTACCTTTCTACCGATTGAAAACAATTCGTTCGGAATTCAGCTCTGAATAACGAAATCATATGTCCGCAATGCACTGGAATGAGAATACGCAGTCCGTAGCACCCGGCGTTTGTCTGTTACCGGTCGTGCACGGTTCGGCGGAGTACGCCGTTATAGTCCGACATC
>JAGRMX010000471.1 GCA_020441025.1 Leptospiraceae bacterium | reverse complement strand
CAACCCTGATTTTAAAGATCAGGGTTGTCGGTTTTATTGACCCTGACGAATGCGATCCAGTTGATCCCGGGCTTCATCCTGAACATTGCCGGTATTGCCCCGAATCTCATCTTTTTGCTGCTGGAATTCATCCTGCATGCGCGCTTTCTCCTCGTCCATCATCTGACGATCGCTGTCTTTTTGTTCGTCGAAAGCGTCGCGAATATCCTGCTTTTGTTCCTCGAACGTTTCCATGATGGATTGAATCTGGTCCAATCCGGTCGGGTCCACATATTCCAGTCCGTCGGACATCTCTTCGATTTCAGCCTGATCTTCTTCATCCAGCGGCTGGATATCCGTTTCCCCGCTTTCATCCACTTCGATTTTATTGCCCTCGTCAATAACATCGCCGGTGGAATCTTCGGGCACTTCGGGTTCATCCGCCGGCTCTTCCGGTGCATCGGGAACATCCGGAGCGTCGGGTTCCTCGTCCGGTTCTTCGATTACTTCCGGCGGTTTCTCCGGGGGAGTTACTTCAACGGCGCCTTCGTTCACCATCAATTCGCTTTGATCTTCTTCTATGATAAGGAATTCCGTACCGCGCACGGCTGCCACAACCGTCGGTGTTCGCACAACAATGCGCGAATTAGATTCCAGACGATCGGATCGGGAGAACAATCGACCACTCTGGAGATCCAGCAGTACGCGGCTTTCGTTATCCCGTAGTACGATTTTAGATTCGCGTAATTTTAATTTACTGTTGGGCCCTACCCGCAGAGAAACTCTGGTTTGAAATTGTAAATCGACGTAACTCTCGTTTCCGGTTTGAATCGAAGCGCCTTCTAATAATAACGCCTTTGGACTGCCGACCATACCGGCATTAAAGACGTAGGCTTCACCCTGAGTCGGAGTGATTTCAATCTGTCCGCGCGGGTTTACCATCAGTGCGCCGTTTAAATTCTGTTCACCGCTACATTGATAAATTAAAGGCAGACACAGCAACATTGATATTATAAACTTTATGCGCATGGATTCAGCACCTCGAAGTATATTAAAACGATAGCAGGTTTCGTTGTGAATGCCGGCATTTCGTAACCGCCATGATTGAGTCGCGGCGATACTCCGAAAGCCGTGCTCAGTTCCGATTTACGACCCGGTTACCGAATCAGCGCCTTTGCTTTGCGTACCGTCAATCCGTTTTCAACGTTTTCCGGGATCTTAAAAAAAGCAGCAGGAGCAACCCCAGTCCGCCGAGCGTACACAGCAACACCGGTATCCAGATGTGTTTGACTTCACTCATCATGACAGCCGCGCCGCGTTCACTGAAAAAAGAATTCATACCAATCGGGGATACTTTCACCGGCCGCCAGAAGGGGAAAAAAAAGCGTTCATTGGAAAAAGGCGCCAGGAAGGCCACACCCAGACCGCCGTCAGTCAGGGCATCCAGTGCGCCATGGGAAACGACGGACAGGAATAGCAAAATAAATCTACGCCACCAGCGCAGTGTGGCCGGAGGATCGACTCGAAAAAAAATTTCCATTACCACCAGGGCTACCACAAATGCGCAGAACAACGAATGCGAAAGCCCCCGATGACCCAGCATATGAGCGTACGGTATGCCCAGGTAAAATGAAATCACATCCAGATCCGGTATGACAGATACCAGACCGCACAGGAGAATGAGTTTCCAGCGACCGGCGGATGGGGCGCTCACCCCTGCCAGAGCCGCCGCGGTCAGGGCATGTGTGAAAATAGTAGGCATACTTTACATCGATTTACCGGTTTGCTACCGTACAATCATGGCATCAATTGCCGGAATGTCGGCTTGCTCCTGCCGGGCGTCCGCCATCCAGCTTTGCATGGCCGGCAACGCCAGAATTGCGCGGGTATATTCTTCCAGAGGTTCGGTTAACGCGATTCTATAAGTCTGAAAGCGCATAACTACCGGCGCATACATGGCGTCTGCTATGCAAAAATCGCCAAATAGAAACGGGCCGGAATATGTGCGCAAGCACTGATCCCAGATACTCCGAACTCTGTCGATTTCGCTTTTGGTTTCCGGATTCAACTCGGGAGTGTGCCGGCAAACCTGACGGGCGTTCATCGGCATTTGACTGCGAATATTCAAAAACCCGCTATGCATTTCGGCACTGATGGAGCGCGCGTGGGCGCGGCCACTCCTATCCTGTGGCCATAGCTCTTTTTGCGGAAATTCTTCGGCCAGGCTCTCCGCAATGGCCAGACTGTCCCAGATAAGCAGCGTATCCGTCTGCAATACCGGCACCCGACCGGTGGGGCTGTATTTGCGTAGAGCCGCCGCACTCCGGGGCTGTCGTAAAAAAATGACCTGCTCCTCAAAATCGATTTTGAAATGGGCGAGCAGCAACCAGGCCCGTAATGACCATGAAGAATAGTTTTTATTTCCTATGATTAATCTACGCATTCAAGTCCGCCTTATAGGACAGGTAATTCCGGAGAAGGACGGCGCCGGCAATTGAGTTCATATTTTTTTCAGTATACCGAATATTTAACTACACGATTTCATACCGCAATTACGCAATACAAACCGAAAAATCATGAAATATCGCAACCTGTTCGTCCGACTGGCCGTCCAACACTGGTTTATTCAAGGAACCGTCTCGAGATCGCACGGGTGATTTAGCGACGGATCCCAGGCCGATTCCAACGCCGGAAGGAGGCGAGAAATGAAACAGCGAAATAGAAACAAAGTGAAAACGCATATACTGATGGCGGTCATGCTATTGACCGTTACCGGTATGGTGCAAGCCCAATCGGACGATTCCATGTCAATTGTAACAGCGCCGCGCGATATGACCGAGGAGGCACCGATACAGGAAGCGCCGCAGAGTAATCACGGCTGGAGTATCAATCGCATGCAATCCGCCGTTGAGTTCCAGGTGGACGCCAAAATGGAGAACGT
>JAGRMX010000470.1 GCA_020441025.1 Leptospiraceae bacterium | reverse complement strand
GAAGAAGCGCTCGATATTCTGGTGGGCATACGGTTGGTGCTACGCGCCATTCAATGTCGGCGGGCCGTTATCGGTATTGAGAATAACAAACCCGACGCTATTCAGATGCTGCGGACGGCCATCAAGGGCGAAGCGGGCGCACATGCCCTGCGGATGGTGCCGGGCGATTTTGATATTAGTGTCCAGGCGCTGAAAGTTAAGTATCCCCAGGGTGCCGAGAAAATGCTGATTAAAGCGGTTCTGAATAGAGAAGTACCCGAAGGAGGCCTGCCTATCGATGTGCGCACGGTGGTTTCTAACGTAGCCACCGTGGCGGCGGTCGGACATCTTTTGCCGCGGGGAGCGGGCTTGATTGAACGGGTCATAACAATCACCGGCAACGGTATTGACCATCCGGGCAATTATCGCATCCCCATTGGAACTCCGCTGGGTACCGTCATGAAGCATGCCGGATTGAAACCGGATGCGGGCGAAATCGTATTGGGCGGACCCATGATGGGCGTGGCGGTCGATCGATTGGAAATTCCCGTTACCAAAGGCGCTTCCGGCATCGTGGTGTTCACGCAGGCCGAAGTGAGCGCCATGAATCGCACCGAGTATGCCTGCATTCGGTGCGGACATTGTGTGGATGTGTGTCCCATATTTTTGAATCCGGCCCGGATGGGCCGTCTGGCGCGCAACCGCGAATACGAACGCATGCGCGATGAAATGCATTTAATGAGTTGTTTTGAATGCGGCAGTTGTTCTTACATTTGCCCGTCTAACATTCCGCTGGTGCAGTACTTTCGTCTGGCCAAAAACGTTCTGCGAGGCAGGTCGACGCCATGAGCATGCCGCAGAATCCTTTAATCATTCGCACCTCACCGCATCTGAAGGGCACGCAGCAAACGGATCGGATTATGCTGCATGTTGTTCTCTCCTTGTTGCCCGTATGTGCGGCGGCGGTGTACTTCTTCGGACTTTCGGCCATCGCGTTAATGCTTACATGCGTTGTTTTCAGTGTGGCTACCGAATATGTTGCCAACCGCCTCGCCCAAAAACCGCCGTCCATAAACGATTGGTCCGCCGCTCTGACGGGGCTATTGCTGGCGCTGACCCTGCCGCCCGGTTTGCCGTTGTGGATGGCCGCGCTCGGTTCGATTGTGGCCGTTGCCTTCGGTAAGGCTCTGTTCGGCGGATTGGGTAACAACCTGTTCAATCCGGCTCTGGTGGGCCGCGCTTTTTTGCAGGCCGCTTTTCCCGTGGCGCTGACGACCTGGGTGCAGGGCGGCATTGCGAATCGATTTGTTAACTTTTATGCGACCACACTTACGCTGCCGTTTACTATTCCCGATCCCGGCATGCTGGCAGCCGAAGCGCTATCGGGCGCCACTCCTCTGTCGGCCCTGAAGTTTGATCATACTACGACGGCCTCGCTGAATCTATTCCTGGGGAATATAAACGGATCGTTGGGGGAAACGTCCGCCGTATTGATATTACTGGGCGGCGTTTACCTGGCCCTGCGACGCATGCTGGACTGGCGTATTCCGGCGGCGATTATAAGTACCGTTGCCCTGCTCAGTGGGATGTACTATTTCTGGAATGCGGATGGAACAATGCATCCGTTACCCACACCGCAGTTCATGCTGGGCGCCGGTGGGCTGTTTCTGGGCGCCGTTTATATGGCTACCGATATGGTAACCTCGCCCATAACTCCCATGGGGGTATGGATCTATGGTTTTCTCATCGGAACGTTGGTGGTGGTAATTCGCATCTGGGGCGGATTACCCGAAGGCGTCATGTACTCGATTTTGCTGGGCAACGCTCTGACGCCTTTGATCGACCGCTATACGCGCACGCGCGTATTCGGATCGAAGCAGATTCATTCTAAAACTTCCTGAAAATTATAAATTAGCAATAAGTGTGTAAGCAAACAATTTGATAAGCCGTTTTATATCGATTTCAAACAAAGTCGATCTTGTGCATAAATCGCGCTAACAATGTATACGTCCAGCGCGGAAAAAGGCGCAGGGCCCAATCGATCAAATAGGTCTCGCGTCCGATGCGTACACGCGTGGCATTGCTCTGAATAGCCCGGATAATACGATTCGTAACACGCTCCATGGGAATCGCTTTCAGGCGTACGAAATCGGCCTCACGCCGCAAACGATCCGCATCGGTGGTGGTGGATGCGCGTATTAAATCCGTGTCCAGCGGTCCGGGATACACGTTACAAATCCGCACGGATGTGGAATTTAGTTCCAGGGCCAGACTTTCCATGAAACCGCGCAGTCCGAATTTGGAGGCGGCATAAGCCGACTTTCCGGGAAAGCCCAGTAACGCAAAATCACTCAGGATGTTACAGATCATCGCTTCCGGTCGACGTATGAGTAGCGGCATACACGCACGCGTCACGGCGATTGTGCCGTGTAAATTGGTGCGCAACACCCGGTCAAAATCGCGTTCAGGTGAATCGATAAAGGGACCGGCATGCGCCACGCCCGCGTTGTTGATCAGAAGGGCCGGAGTCGCATGCTGCTTTGCGATTTGATTAATGCCGCGTCGGACGCTGTTCTTTTCGGCGATATCGATTTTGTGTAGTGTAATCTCAGGCGTGACCGTACCGGTTGTAATACAGCGCTGCGTGATCTTAAAGCGGGTTTCCTGTAAGGCGCTTTGATTGATGTCGATCAGCGCCAGGTGGGCACCGGCTTCCGCCAACCGGAAGCACAGGGCGCGACCCAGGCCGCCACCGGCACCCGTAACAATCGCCGTAATTTTTTCCAGTTTCATATTAAGAAGTCGGCGCGAAATCGCCTTCCTGCGGTCCTGGTATGCCGGATCTCACGTTTCCGGGCCGGGTCCCGAACCCGTCTTAAGCGGTAAGCTCATCGATTCGGTCGTTGTATATAAGGAAAGCATCGCATTCTATTTGACATCTTTTTTT
>JAGRMX010000046.1 GCA_020441025.1 Leptospiraceae bacterium | reverse complement strand
AATTCCAGCGGGTAGTGCAGGCGTTGCGCAGTGTGCGCGAAGGTTCGCGTCAACACGTGCGCCCGTTGCGTGATATTCCCGCACTGCATGTTTTGCGTCTGGATGAAAATGAAAAGGAAGATCCGCCCACTCTGGAATATGTCTACTTACTGGGCCGCGCACCCGGCTATGAAGTGCAGGATTACATTGTTTACATGGCCGATTCGGATTACCTGCCGGCGGAAGACGACGGCCTGGGCGACCCGTATGAAGGTAATCCCATCGGCAATTTAACTCCTCCGCTTACCGACGAAATGTGGGAGGGCTTTGCGGGCGAAGCCGTGGCGGAGAAAAACTTTACCGAGGATCAATGGGGTGACGTGGTCATGTCCGGTTATGTGCCCATCCTGGATGAAAGCGGTCATGTACTGGCCGTGCTGGGAATGGATTACAACGTAAAGAGTGAAGCGAATAAAATCAGCTTTTTATTTTATGTATGCGTAGGTGCGGTCGCCGGCGCTTTCGTGCTGGCTGTCAGCATTGCCATTTTCATGTCCATGATACTGAATCGGCCCATCAAGCGGTTGAAAGAGGGCGCCGAGCGCGTCGCCGATCGAGATTTCAGCGCGCACGTGGATGTGATCAGTCGGGATGAGCTGGGTGTGCTGGCCGGTACGTTTAACTCTATGGTAGATGAGATTCGCGATTATACCCGGGAGATTCTCGATTTAAACCAGGCCTACGAACGATTCGTACCTCAGGAATTCTTAAAACACCTCGGGCATGACAATATAACCAGAGTACAACTGGGCGACCAGGTACAGCGGGAGATGACCATTCTGTTTACCGATATTCGGGCGTTCACAACTCTTTCCGAGAAAATGACGCCGGTGGAAAACTTTAATTTTTTAAATAGTTATCTGTCCAGGGTGAGTCCGGTGATTCGCAAGAACAATGGATTCATCGATAAGTTCATCGGTGATGCTGTCATGGCATTGTTTCCCAATACGGTCGAAGACGCCGTGCGGGGCTCGGTTGAAATCATGCAGGCTCTTTCCGAGTTCAATCATCATCGCGAGGAGCAGGGTCGCGAACCGATTCGAATTGGAATCGGAGTGCATACAGGTAAATTGATGTTGGGCACCATCGGCGAGAAAATGCGCATGGAAAGCACGGTCATTGCGGACGCGGTGAATCTGGCGTCGCGCCTGGAGGGGCTGACCAAGAAATTCGGGTCGAACATTCTGATCAGCGAGTATTCGGTTAATGCCGTAAAAGATGTGCCGGGCATTTATCATCGTTATCTGGGTTCGGTGCGCGTGAAGGGCAAAGCCGAACCGGTACGCGTTTTCGAGATACTGAACGCCGACTCGCAAGAGGTTATAATGAAGAAGCAACAAACCGAAGAGCGCTTTTATGAGGGGATTCGTCTGTTTCATAAAGGCAAATTCGGAGATGCCGGTCAGATATTCCGCGAGATCGTCAATACCAATCCAGGTGATTTTCCGGCTCGCGTATATCGGGATCGTTGCGAGAATTTGCTTAAACATTGATACTCGCCCGGTTTGCGCGTTTTTGAATACGGATTTCCAGCGGGAAAACAGTTTGCGCCGTGAACACGGTCCTCCCGTGAACACAGTCCTTCCGTGGACCGAGTCCACGGAGTTTACGTCCTGTAAACCTACGCAAACTGTTCCCGCTGGAAATCCACAAAGCATGCGCGCAAAGACAGGTCTCGCTATGAATGGGCGTGGTTGATATAGGTGCTTTGGTGCGGGGATAAGATTTTATGTGAGATACAATATTATACCGAACGCAGAATCAGTTTCTCGAGTTCCAGTTGAATAAACATGCCGCGTTGTAGATTCTCTACAGAAAAGTTATCCATCCTCAGTATAAAACCACCACAATCGATGAGCAATTCGGGTTGTATTGCCAGGATCTGGCCTGTAATTTTATATTTTTCGTTTTCGTTTATAGTCAGATCAGTTTTTGGCTCTGAATCGAATGCGGTAATTATATTTGGTATGCAATTCGGGTCTGCGTAGCCGATCAGTACGCCGGAAGATAACGCACAGGGTGCGGAAGCGAAAGCATCCGGATCGGAAAACTCATCCAGTACAATCAGACTGTGACCGTCGATCGAAACGCGCGCCGGCAATCCGTATCCCCGGGTTTCATCGATAAGAAATTGCTGCATTAACAAAACCTAACCGGGCAGCTGGCTCAATCGACTGGTGGCTTCACGTAAACGGCGGCTGATGCTCTTAAACATGGACACGGCAATCTGCGGTCGTGCCAGCATCAATCGCTGAAAGTCATCACGTTTGATGGCCAGTAGAGTCGAATCCCGGGCGACTTCCGCGGTGGCCGAACGAGGCTCTTCGTCCAGAATTGACATTTCGCCGAAGCAATCGCGATCCTCCATTACCTGCAGAACGATGCTTTCGCCTTTGAGGATGCGAATTTGACCCTTCAGGATAATGTACAACGCGTCACCCAGGTCATTCTCGCGAAAAACTATCTGACCGCGACGGTATCTTTTTTCTCGGGTAATTTCATTTATCCATTGTAAATCATATCCGTCGATATCCGCGAAAATGGGAACACTGCGTAAGAAAAGAATACGTTCCATGTTTCCGGCCATTTTATTCACCTCGCGTACGTTTACTTTTCCGCGTATTTTGCCGCCCAGTTTGCTCAGGGCAATAGCGGCGTTAAATTTTATCAGCGGATTGGTGTCGTCCATATGATTGGACACCATTTCATAATTATCATGTAATTTCAGTTCGCCGATGGTAAACAGGACACAGGCGGTGATCCAGGGATTCTGTTTTTGAATGAGCAATTGAATCATAATATCCGACAACGGTAGCGTCTCATCCAAAAGCTGCTCTTCATTGTACTTCAATTCAAGAACCCATGCCAGTGCGCTGCCTTCTTTGCCGGCGCCCTCAATCAGCTCAATCGCTTCGGCGATGGCCCGCCGATCCCGGGAGCGCAAACTGGCCGCGGCGGCCCGAATGCGTTCGGGACGATCCAGAATCTCAAGAAATTTCAATGCCACATGTTCCCGATGATTGCTGGCCCGAATGAGCGTATCGATAAGCAGTTTGGTTTTTTGCGGAGCGTTTTCTCTTTCCAGAGATTGAATGTAAATGCCGTCCCGGGATATTTTTTGCACGATGGCACCGTAAGCTCTATGCACGCGATTCATAATGTCAGGCGTGAAGTAGCGTTCCAGAATTTCACCGGCATCTTCATGTCCCGAATCAAGAATGCGTTCCTTGATTTCCGCCAGAGCGTGAATGGCGGCGTCTTCAATTTCAATGTCCTGTTCAACCAGCATGGAGCCCAGCACTTCAATGGAATGCGGATTCCCGATTTCTCCCAGGCATTGAATTATATTTATACGCGCAACATGCGAATGCCCGCCGTTGAGTAATTCCTCATGCAAAACATGCAGCGTGGGATTCCCCTGGCGCACCAGCGAATTCACCGCCCGGTGTCGGAACTGCTCTTCTTCCAACAACCGAACCAATTGAGCGACTGCTTTGCGATCTTGAATATACCCCAGGGATCGAATGCTTTCGTAACGAACACCCGGATCTTTGCTCCCCGAAAGCTTTATCAATGCGTCGGTAAAGCGAGGATGGCCGAGAACTCGAATGGTCGCGGCCGCTTCCACCCTGGCGTCCATGCTGCGGCTGCGACACAGAGCCATCAGCGCCTGGTAGGCTTTACTGTTGGTTGCTATGCGTTTTTTATCTTTCAGAACGGCGATGATCGCTTCGCGGCGGACTGCGTAATCCGGGTCATTAAAGAAACGCGGGAACTTTTTGATTTGTGAAAGCGATTGCATGGCGGCTATAGCCCGGATGCAGGCGGCCCGTACGGCGCCTACGGTTTCGGACGCGTCCAGAATCGATAGCAGCGTGGGCAGCGCCGATCGATAGGCGGCATCGCCCAGAATATCCAGAATGCTGATTTGCACCTCCGGTTTTACTTCGGGTAAGATTTCGTTTAACCTGTTTAAGTCCAGGCGGGTGGGAGCGGATTTTAGATACTCCAGTGACAGCAGCGCGATTTCCGTGTTCTGGTTCCGAATGGAATTTACCAGTAGCTCATCGGTTTGCTCGTCATCACTGGCGCTCAATTGATGCATGGCGTGGCTGCGCTGGTCGATGTCGCGTGAGCCGATGCTGTCCATCAGCGCGCGCAGATAAAACGGTCGTACGCGCAATGCCAGTAGAAACCAGATAACTCCCATAACGGTGGCGCCCATACCTATATGCGTCTGGGATGTATCCAGTTGATAAAGTGTAAACAGAATGCCGCCCGCCAGCGCGGTACTCAAGGGCTCAATCAAACCGTTGATAAAGGCCCGCGCCTGTCCGCGCAGTTCTCCCGGTATGGCGTTGTATAGCAACTGGGTGGCCGAGTCATACACGGAATGCAGAATGGCTTCATCCAGAAAGCGGGCCGTCGCGATCATCATGGCCTTAGGATGTAGTATGCTCGCTTTGACGGGACCGGGTATCAAGGTGCGGGCGGTCAACGCGACGGCGCCCAGAGTCATGGAAACCGAATAGCTTAAGAAAGTCAGCGCCACACCGAAGCGATTTAATAGCCGACGGGTGATTAAGAACTGAATCAATAAACCCGAGAGCGAAATGCTTCCGTTTAATAAGCCCAGAAAGGCGGTCATCTCATCGCGATGGGTGAAGGTGTCTTCGACGGCCAGGTAAAACAAATAGTCGACCGTATGCACCGTCAGCCAGAGCGGTATGGTCAGCAGTGCCAGTGCGCGCACTAACGGAATGTTGATTGTGTTGCGCATGCTTTGAATCACGCCGGTGTCCACATCGGCTTCGTCAAAATCATGCAGGATGATGCCCTGGCGATTGATAGTTTGATGCAGGCGAAACAGAGGGAACATGGCCAGCAGAATGGCGCCCACCCATACATAGAATAGGTCCACCGTACCGATCAATTGAACTACGGGAGCGGTCATCAAGCCGCCGGTAATGATGCCGAACAGACCGGCCCCGCCGATGTAGGGAAAGATGCGTTTGCCTTCGCGCGGGTCGAAGATGTCGTTCGCGTACGTCCAGAAATGCATCTGAATCATTAATATAAACGATTCATAATAGCAGAACAGGCCATAGGGCATCCAGAAATAATTGCGATCAATCAACAGGCGCAGAGTAGTGAGCGCGCCGGCGAATATTATCAACAGCCCCAGAAAGAGGCGATATCGATTCAAATGCTTTTCGATGATGGAATAGATTACGGAAATCAGCACCATCATTACCGAGTTGATCAGGTAAATGATGGGCATGTTTTCGGCCCCGGCTTCATCGATGAAAAAGGCGTCGTTCGCGGAGCGACCGAACGCCAGGCCCGCCATAATTAAAAAATAAAGGATGGCAATGGGATACAGGCGGTGCCACTCTCTATTCGAGAGTCCCAGCATTTTTAATAAACGGGCTTGCATATGCTGAATGCGACCGCTGGCCGCAAGCCCCCTTAAAAACCGAGAACCTGTATGTGATCTACAAACGGGTCCGCCGCTCCCTGCAGGTGGCTGTTGTGTTCTTTCAAAATGTGGATGTAGTCCACGATGTCCCGGGTAATACGTTCGCCGGGGCAGATAACCGGAATGCCCGGAGGATAGGACATAACCATTTCACCTGAAATTTCATTTACAGCTTTTTCGAGTGGTACGGATTTTTTATGAGAGTAAAAGGCGTCGCGCGGAATAACAATCGTCTCGGGCATTTCCGGCATGAGCGTAACTTTGCGAAACTTCTGGATGCGACATTTGTTGGCGATGGATTTCAATGCGTCGATCAATCGTTGTATGCTATCCTGGGTATCGCCGATGGTAACCATGGCCATGATGTTATTCAGGTCGGAAAGTTCCACCTGTATGTTATATTCCTGGCGCAGGCGGCGTTCCATTTCGAATCCGGTCAGCCCCAGACGACGCACGTGAACATTAAGTTTTGTTTCGTCGAAGTTAAATACCGTACGCCCGTCGATCAATTCCGGGCCGAAAGAATGCAGGCCTTCGATTTGATTGATGGCGTCCCGGGCAAAGCGCGCCAGATGCAAGGTCTGCTCGAGCAAATCCTTGCCCCGGGTGGCCATCTGTTTGCGGGCCAGATCAATGGACGTCATCAAGAGATAGGACGCGCTGGTGGAGCGCATCATGTTGAGGGTATTGCTGACTTTGTGCCGGGCGATGGTTTTGCTGTTGTACAATAAAATCGAACTCTGGGTCAGGGAGCCGCAGGTTTTATGCGTGCTGATGGCGGCCATATCCGCTCCCGCTTCCATGGCGGTCATGGGTAACTCATCATGAAAATACATGTGGCCGCCGTGCGCTTCATCCACCAGCACGGATGCTTCCCATTCCCGGGCAAGTTCCACTATGCGGCGCAACTCACCGCAAATTCCATAGTAAGACGGGTTGATTAAGAACAGCGCCGTGGTCTGGGGAGCGCGGTGAAAACATTGCAAAATTGATTCATACGACGTGGCGGTAGCGATTCCCAGTTCGCCGTTCATTTCCACCTGGGCGTAAATCGGCACGGCCCCGGAAAGGATTAAACCACTGAAGGCCGACTTGTGCGCGTTGCGCGGCATGATAATCCGGTCGCCCTGGCGCAGGGCGGAGAGCATCATGGTATGTATACCCGAGGTGGTACCGTTGATCAAATAATAAGCGTGTTCGGCGCCGAAGGCTTCGGCGGCCAGGTGCTGGGCTTCGTCGATCACCGAAATGGGATTGCTCAGATCGTCGATGTCGTACATCGAATTCAGGTCCATGAGCAGCGCCTTTTCGCCGATGAAGTCGCGCATTTCCGGAATACCCTGTCCATGCTTATGCGCGGGCACGTGAAAGGGAACCACCTGGGTTTCTATGTGTTCCCGGACGGCGTCGAACAGGGGCGCGCGTTGTTGATTGGCGCCGGTTTTGATGCGGGAAGGTGCCTCGGTATTCCGATTGGTCATGCTGTTATTATTATCGAATTTGATTGCGCGGGAAATGATCCGGCGCGGTCGAATTTCGCCAAATTGCTATTGATGGATCTGCCAAAGAACAAAAAAACAGATCTATGAGCAAGGTATTGATCGTCGGTGCCGGCGGTGTCGGCGGGGTAGTGGCCCATAAATGCGCACAGGTGCCGGAAGTCTTCAGTGAGATTTTATTGGCCAGTCGAACCGTAGCGCGGTGTGAAGCGATTCGTGACGCGGTGCGCGAGCGTACCGGCCGGGAAATCGGCGTGGCCGGGCTGGATGCGGACCAGGTCGATCAAACCGTGGCGTTGATTCGCAAATTTCAACCGGAACTGGTGATCAACGTAGCCTTACCCTACCAGGACCTGGCCATCATGGACGCGTGCCTGGAAACCGGAGTAGCTTATCTGGATACCGCCAACTATGAACCGCCCGATACACCCCGCTTTGAGTACAAATGGCAATGGGCCTACCAGGAGCGCTTTAAGACCGCCGGACTGATGGCGCTTTTGGGTAGCGGTTTTGATCCCGGAGTGACCAATGTATTCTGCGCGTATGCCGCCAGGAAATACTTCGATGAGATTCATTACATAGACATTCTGGACTGTAATGCCGGCGACCATGGGCATCCCTTCGCAACGAACTTCAATCCGGAAATCAACATTCGTGAAATTACACAACCCGGTCGTTACTGGGAGGATGGAGAATGGAAAGAGATTCCGGCCATGTCGGAAAGCATGATGTGGGACTATCCCGAAATCGGTCCGCGCAATTCATTCTTACTCTACCATGAAGAGCTGGAATCGCTGGTAAAGAATATCCATGGTCTGCGACGCATTCGATTCTTTATGACGTTCGGCGAGCAATACCTTACACATCTGCGCGTTTTGCAAAACGTGGGTATGACTTCCATCGAACCGGTAATGTATGAAGGGCATGAAGTGGTTCCACTCAAGTTTCTTAAACAATTGTTGCCCGATCCCGGCAGCCTGGGTGAAAACTATAAAGGCAAGACCAACATCGGTTGTGTGGTTTCAGGTATTCACAACGGCAGCCCCCGAAAGATTTATATCTACAACGTTTGCGATCACGAGGAAACTTATCGTGAAGTGGGTGCCCAGGCAGTTTCATATACTACCGGTGTGCCGGCCATGATCGGCGCAAAGATGATGCTGGAAGGTAAATGGAGCGGCGCGGGCGTTTTCAATATGGAAGAGCTGGACCCGGAACCGTTTATGGAAGATTTGAATCGTTACGGGTTGCCCTGGAAAATACTGGAGCTGGAAGTTTGATTGCAATGCCCGCCGAGCGATTCGGGTAAGCGCATATATGGATGCCCGTCCGTTTCTGAAGTTAGACCTCGATTCGATTCGTACGCCCGTACATATTATCGATGAGGTGGCGTTGACTCGCAACCTGCGCGTACTGCGTTCGGTGCAGGACCGAACCGGCGCGAAAATCATTCTGGCGTTAAAAGCCTTCGCGCAGTTCAGCGTATTTCCGCTCATACGTCAATATCTGCCCGGCTCTACGGCCAGTTCGCTGAATGAAGCGCGATTGGCGGCAGAAGAATTCAAAGGCGAAGTGCATTTGTGCGCTCCGGCCTTTCCGCCCGAAGAAGTGCCGGAACTCGTAGAACTGGCCGATCACATTGTATTCAACTCTTTTTATCAGCGCGATTTATTTTGGCCGGCCGTACAAAAAGCCGCCGCGAACAGGTCGGCCGATCCTATTCTATGCGGCCTGCGATTGAATCCCGAGCATCGTGAAACCGAGGTGGCCCTGTATGATCCCTGCGCACCGGGATCGCGGATGGGTATACGACACGCCGACTTTATCAAAGGCGATTTAAGCGGCATCACCGGTTTGCATTTTCACACACTGTGCGAGGTCGGCTGCCCGCCCCTGGCGCGAACCCTGGAAGCGGTGGAACGGAAATTCGGCCAGTACATCCATCAAATGCAATGGATCAACTGGGGCGGCGGTCATCACATCTCTCATCCGGACTATGATGTGGACGGGCTGTGTCGATTGATCGATGACTTTCGAAATCGTTATCATCATATTCAGGTTTATCTGGAACCCGGCGAGGCGATAGCCATTCGCACCGGTGTGCTGGTAAGTACCGTTCTGGATATTATCAATCAAACTCCGCCGGTCGTTATTCTGGATACATCGGCTACGGCGCATATGCCCGATGTGCTGGAAATGCCCTATCGACCGGAGATATACGGCGCAGGCGAACCGGGGCAATTTGCGCATACCTATCGTCTGGGAGGACTTACCTGCCTGGCGGGGGATGTGATTGGCGATTATTCCTTCGCCGAACCTTTGCGGCGGGGTGATCGTCTTATGTTTCTGGATATGTCCCACTATACGATGGTAAAGAGTTCTAATTTCAACGGGGTACGCACTCCGTCCATTGCCATCGCCAATACGGACACAGGTAGTCTGCGGGTTGTACGGGAGTTCGGATACGAAGATTTCCGCAACAGATTGTCGTGACCCGGGTGTCGCCCGTGCGCCCGACATGCTATTGACAATGTGGATCTTATCGTCCTATGGTTCGGGGCGCGGGAACAGGAATTCCGGAGATATTGAAGCGATTTTCCACCGAATATTCAATAACCGGGACACATTATGGCATTGCGCCGCGTATAATTTTGTAGTTCGGCCATCGGTTCCGACAATGAACCGCTGGAAGAGGTACGCCGGATGATCCCTCCTTTTAATACCCATCCTCTGGTTCGTCAGTACAACGACATCAAAAAGTACTTCCGTAAATACGAGACGGATCTTTCCCGGGAGCGCATTCATGAGTTTCGGGAATATGCCCGTTTAATCGACCTGGCCAACATGCATGTGGCCTTTGATATAACCGGTTCATTAAATTTCGGTATGACGGTGGATCAATCCGATGTGGATGTAGTTTTATACGTGCATTGCGATGATCATGGCCTGACGGAATGTACTCGTGATAACTGCGGTAAATTCCGCGACATTGAAACCCAGATATTACAGACGCTTATCCGGGCCTATGCAGCCCGTCGGCATGATTTGCAGATTATCGATTGTGTGAACTTAACCCTGCTTGGTCATGAACTGGATCGGGGTAACGCAGAGGCGGATATTGTCTTACGCTTCGCCTTCTATCGATCCATCTGTCGGTCCATCAACGCGGCCTTATTGCGCCCATATCATTTGAAGCTGCAAAATAATTCGCAATTGGTGGAGGATCTCAAGCCGCATTTGTTCGCAGTTTTTGACGGGCTCTGTAACAGTTCCCAGCATCGTCTGTCCATGCGCAAATATCAGGAGCGTTTGCGAGCAATGGATGTGGCAATCCCCGACTCGATTCTAACTCAAATTCGAAATCACCTTGACGATTTTGCCGATTATGACAGGAACGAAGAGGTACTGGGCCGGTTGCATGAGTGACATTGAAATTCGCACAAGAGATAAGGATGGAGCGCGTATTCTGGATGTGAACGGACAGCTGGATTCGCACACGGCCTACCGTCTGGAAGAGCAGATTCAGGCCAGTATTGCGGCGGGCCAGCCCAGGCTGGTAGTGAATTTACGCCAGGTGGAGTATTTATCCAGCGCCGGCATGGGGGCCATGTTGAAGTATTTGAATGTGGCTCGCAGCGCTAACGGAGATATTAAACTATCTAATTTACCCGATCGAATTGACGCGCTTATGCGTTCCGTCGGCCTGGCGGCGGCGCTGGAAATTTACCAGTTTGAAGAAGAAGCGCTGGCCCGGTTTTAGATTCGCCGCCCTCCGTCGCGGATTAAGAACTACTCTCAAAATTGTGAGTTCTTGCGCTGCGGGACAATAATTTTCCCGATCAGAGCAATAATTCTTTCGCGCCTGTCCATAGTTTTAGCGGACATACTGAAAATTCACAAAACAAAACCCAAATTTAGTTGTCTTTTCCCTGGTGCCTGTTGAGCTTCCCAAAACTGCGCAGGAGATGTGAATGAAGCGTTTTATTGTAGGCCTGATGATTTTTATGACCGCGGCGGTGAGTCTGCCCAAATGTTACGGGGGCTTTGCATTGACCCGCAAGGTGCACAATTTCATCGGAACATTGAGCGGCAATAAGTGGATTAACTGGATAGTATTTTTTGTTTGTGCCGTGTTTCCGTTCCCTTTTGTCTACGGGATTATCATCCTGGTGGATGCGTTGATACTGAATTCTATCGAATTCTGGAGTGGCAGCAATCCCATGGCCATGAGCGATTTCGATGAGAACGGAGAGCTGGTGAAGCGTACATCGGAAAAAGACTATGAAGCCGTGTTCACTTACAAACATTTCGGAATGGAACTGAATGTCGCATTTTATCGTGATGGCGAATTGATTCGCAGTTTGACCATGTTCAAGGACCAACCCGGTCAGTTCTATACCGAACAGGACGGTAAGCTGCAACCCATCGATGTCGCCGTTATGGACCAGGGATTCCAGAAGTTGATCAGCGTGCGAACCGGTGAAAGTATCGAGCATACCGGTATCGACAATGACACTTACAATCGAATGGTCGAGCGTGAGCGCGCATATCAGAATATGCTGAAAACCGCGGTACAGTGAAATTCGAATCGGCGATAATTTTTTAAAAATAAATATTCGGAGAAGTCTTTTTCCGATTTGCACGGGCCGGCTGATACAGTCGGCCTTTGTTTTTCCGGGCGACCGCTCGCGCCATTTTACGTATCGTTAATCCAGCGAGTCGGTCATAGAGAATCATTAAACGGAAATATTTTCCATAGCGCGTTCGATGTGCTCGGCAATTTCTTTCGCACGCTGGGAGCCCTGGTCGCCGAATAGTTTGCAGGCATCTTTGATGACTTTAAGTTCGGTGAATGAAAGCGCCGCAACCGCGAACTGGTTATCTTCCTTCATTTTCACAACTTTCATACTGGAATCAGGTACGGTGTTTCGTCATCAGTCAATGAAAAGAACGATTAAATCGCCGCATCTCACCGAAAAAACCATTGCCACCATGGTTGTTATGGATTGTCATTTGCCATATGGTCACGGGTTTTCGGTGTGTACGCATCCGGATCTGTGTTAAATTACAGGAGAACAGGATGAATTGGAAATCTGCATGGGTTATGCTTGCGACTTTGATGGTCATTTCGATTGTGAGCCAACCGGCCCAATCACAAACTCCGGACTTGAATGTAACCATCAATTCAATTCCGAAAAACGCGGAAGAGTTCGGCAATCTGCGCGATCAAATTGCCAATACGCCGCAGGGCGGCATCGTTATGCTGGTGCTGGCGCTGAAACTGTACGGCGAAAATGAAAAAGAGGGGCTGGCCGCCATGGTCATGGCATTGGATCGCTCGCAACTGGAAGAGAGTGGAGCCGCCAATGCGTATATGGGCTTTCTGCCCGGGCGCAGTGTAATGTATCATTTAAATCGATTGGGCGATACGTTAAAATATTTGCCCAATTCGTATATCCTCGGAACCGGTCCGGATAACGGCTATGCGTTGGGCGGCGGACCGTATCGTTTTGAAGTTACCCGCAATCGGTACAGCGGCGAAGAGTCCGACGGCGAGGTGAAGTACTTTATAAAATCCACCGGCGCCGATTCTCCCCGACCGGTGCGCGTGGTTAGAAACAATCGCGGTGTCTGGAAAGCCAAAGAGTTTTCCAGCATTGTGGTGGGCGTGCGTCCGCCGGCTCAGAACGTGGATGACAATATTTGACGCTCGCCCGGTTTGCGCGCTTTTCTTAAAAGGTTTTTCGCCGCTGTGGACTTTCGCCGGTCACACGGCACATCCGTGTACCGGGTGACCGTAGGCTCCATCCCTGGAGCCTGACTCAATTCCACAGCGAGCGAAAAACTGCAAACTACGCGCAAATGGTCTCGCTGTGAATGCGCGCAGGTGATATAGATGCTTTTGCTTTATTTGCCTTTGGGTTCTTGATGCATATCCTTAAAATGCATCAGGCCCGGAGCCCACATATGCTTGACCCGATTCACATCCACGTGGATAACGGACGGCCCTGCATGCTTCTGGCAGCGTTCAATTGCCAGTCGCAAATCTTCCAGCTTACTTACTCGTTCGCCATGGGCGCCCATGCTCTTGGCCAATTCATCAAAGCGAATTTCATTTAAGTCCGCATTAATAGTTTCATGCGGTTGCAAAGATTTAAACAGCACGGTTTTGACCGGGTGGAAGGCGAACTGTTGAGTCATTTTTACCATGCCCCACTGCAAATCGCAATACACCAGATAGATGACTTTGAAATTGTTTCGCACGGCGGTTTCGACTTCCTGGGGATGAAATCCGAAAGCGCCGTCGCCAATCAGACAATATACCTGTCTATCGGGAAAGGCGGCTGCCGCGCCCAGAGCCTGAGCTACGCCGGCACCCAGCATGCCGAATTTAAATGTGCTCAACAACGTATTGGTGGCCCGGGCTTCATGGTAAAAATTGCCCCACACGGCCGTGTTGCCGCCGTCAAATACCACAATCGCGTCGTCTTTGAAAATGCTCCGGCAT
>JAGRMX010000469.1 GCA_020441025.1 Leptospiraceae bacterium | reverse complement strand
AATGGGAAGCAGCGGCTAACATTTTAGAAATGGTTACCGTTTGTACATGGGCCGATACAATCCGGCAATGTTGCTCAATAGAAATGTCTTCCGATGGGATTTCGGCTTTTAACGGAGATAAGTTTCAGGATGCGCCGATCTGGACGCGGAATGTAACCGACGCTACACTGAATCCCGTTCCGGGGCCGCATCAATTTGGGTTTGTGCTCAAATCAGGTGAAGAATCGGAGCAGGTATTGTTAAATTCGGAGACCTGCGCGCGGATGGAATTGTAACAGCTTTTTTTTTGAGAGTACATCAATAAGGCAATGGCAACAGATACTGAGTGAAGCGTTCCTGATCCTTGCCCTGTAACTCCAGATTGCGCATGAGCATAGCGGGGGAAACAGTGGATACGGGCACCATGCCGGATTCGGCGCCGCAATAGCTGTTATCCAGATGGGGTTCGTCGCCCATGCAGACCACCGCATCCAGGGCCGACAGCGGAGTTCCGACAAAATCCACGCCCCGGACCGGTTCCTCCCGGCCATTCGGAAAAACGCGCACCGCATGGTGAATTTCACCCTTGAAAGCCTGGAAATCGTAGCTGTCTGTACCGGTTTCGCCGCCCAGCACTTCTTTAATGTAAATTCCAAACGGCTTTTTCTGGCGGCGAATTTCTTCAATAAACATGCGCCGCATATCATCCGCGGACACGGGCGCATGGTTGATGATGAACAAATTGCCCATGCGGGAAATCGGGCGTTCGAAGCGCTGGTTACGCGCGTGGCCATTCAAAGTTTTCTGTCCTGGTAATGGCGCGGCGGTGGTCAAAAAATTTCGCAGTACGCCGCGCTCTACCAGGGTGGCGGCTTTCGCGGGTGATCCTTCATCATCGTAGCGGTAATGCCCGATCATGCGGCGTTTATCAAATTGCGTCTGCAGGGGGTCATCGATGATGTCTATGTAATCCGGGGCGATTTGTTTGCCGCGCAGATCTTTAAAAGTGGCGCCCTCGTCGGTGGACAGCAGGCGCGATCCTTCCAGACGGTGCCCGACAACTTCATGAAAAAAAACACCGGCAGCGTCCGGTGCGAGTAAGACCGGTCCGGAGTACGAATTCAATCGCGGTGCCTTTTGAACGCTAAGCAATAGATCGATGCGACTCTTTATGAATTTTATAAATTCCTTTTCGCCTGGCAAATCCGTCGGGTCGCCTTCGATTAAATTCAATTCCTGGGATATGCCCTCACCTCGTCGGGACAACAGCCAGAGGTGCGCGCTTAATTGATAGATGCCCAGTTGATTGAGTATACGACTGCCTTCCGTACTGACGAATATGCTCTGTCGATTTTGCGCGGAAAATTCGAACCACGAGTTTTGAATTGAATGATATTTTTTTATAAGATTGCCGACCTTGCGAATCAAATACTGCCAGTAATCCAGATCCAGTTCGGGAAAAGATCGATAGCGAAAGTCGCGCACCGGGCCCTGCTTCTTGCGGGCCGACAATCCGGGATAGGGCGTCATAAAATGCAGTTCGCCGGACTTGCGCTCGTAGTACTGTTCGACGGCTTCACGAAAGCGCGCGTCGGTTAACTTCCACAGACCGAACTTTACGGCGTCTTTACTGACTTCAACCGGCATGTTGACATAGTCATACGATTCATCGCGATCCGAGTTATCATTCAATCCGCCGTCGGTTATATTGTCGTATCGATATGAGCCGACACGCACATCACAGTATACGGCGTTGTTTACCGAGCTGCGTGACTCATTGATGGCGCCCAGGCGGCCCCACAAACGATGATTCAGGTGATTGCGAAACAGGTAGGAAATGTAATAGGCTCCGGGGCGACGCCGATGTTTTAACGCCTGGTGCGATCGTTTCAGCTCCTCTTCCAGGTAGCGGGCGGTGCGGTTGAGCTCACTGCGATTGAGTAGTCGGTTTAAGTCTGCGGGGTCTCTGGACAAGCGTTCCTCTTTATTGGTATCAATGCCGGACGGATATACCTTTGCCAATCATCTTTGTTGGTTGCGAGCGGCGGGTTCGCGTTCTGGGGCAGCTTCGGATTCCGATTCTGTTTGGCGCTGCGGTTCCGGTTCGGGCTCTTTGCCCCGGTTGCGGATGAAAGCGTTGAATTCCGCGTCTTTACGCATTAATTCCTGGAAGGCGGAGTCATTGGCCGCTCGATCCCAGGTCTTCTCTTCCACCGCGGCGGCGGTGCGTAAATGTCGCATGGCCTGATTCGTATTGCCGGAAAGGGCGTACGTGCGCGCCAGATAATAACGGCCTTCCAATTCATCGTTCAGTTTTTGCAATACGTTGATGGCGCGATCGTACAGACGAGCGTGCATGAGTGAAATGCCATAGTAAAAATTGTAATCGCGTAAATAATCGTAGCGCGGATTGTCCCTGGCGCTTTCTTCCCGATGCATACGCATCATTTCATGCACGTTCACGCGCTCATAAGCGCGAATGGCTTCGGTCCAATCGCTGTTTTGAGCGGAGCGTTTTCCATAGTACAATAAGACGGGCGTATAACGCGGCGCGGTTTGCGGTTGATCGTCTTTTTCGACTTCAGTTAAAAGCCTTTTGCCGAATACCAGAGCCTGCGATTGGTTACCGGCGTGTATTTGCAAATGCATTTGCACCAACAGGCCGTCACGATCGGTCGCATCCTGACTCAATGCTTCGCGTGAAAACCGATCCGCTTCCTCCAATTTTTCGGTCTCCCAGGCGGCGCGAGACAATCGTCCGGCCAGCCCGGGATTGTTCTTAATTTCCCGCGCTTTAGACAGATGCGTATAAGATTCGGGATAATTCTGTTGTTCCAGATATATCAGACCTTCCATGTAATTTACATAAAAGTTGAATGATTCGCCAGGGTCCGGGTTTTTTGCTCGCGCTTTTTCTAATAGGTCGAGGGCCGTGTCGTAATTGGAT
>JAGRMX010000468.1 GCA_020441025.1 Leptospiraceae bacterium | reverse complement strand
TTACTGCGACCGCAATTGCCGGGGGATCGCCACACGGCCAGTTATCGCATGCTTCGACGCAGCATACGATTTGCGCTGGGAGATGAACATCGAAAAGTGCTGGGGGAAGTCCTCGCGCGCCCGCTGCGGGGGATCAATCACACCGATTCATTTCCCGAAATCCTGTATTCCACCGACACGCTGATATACCAGGATGGGGAAAGCCTGGATCTGGAAATCATTTCCATAGAGCGTCGAGTTTCATTGAACCGGGTCTATCGATTGAGCCGACAGATTCGTAGCGGTGCTCCCACGCTCGAGACCTGGCTATCTCATCGATTGGGCTGCACACTTCATACCATGCCGTACGCGTGGCTGGTTTCTTATATGGATATTGAACATGGCGCTCGACGCATGATCGCTCTACGCGATTGCCAGTTTCGATTCCAACCGGCCATGCCCTTGCCCGCACCGGTCTGAAATTTCTCTGACTTGTACGGTTTTGAAAATCAGGGTCGTTATAAAAACAGTCAGGCAACCCCCTATTTGCGCCGATGCAATGTGTAGAATAATGAAGCGCTCTCTGGTAGTAATCTTGATATTCCTGACTTCGTTCGTTCATTTAGGAGCGGAGAATCCCGTTTTACAGGAAGCAATCCGCCGCAATCAGAAGTTATATGACGATGCGGTACGTGATCTCCAGCGTGGGGACGCCCATGAGAAAGCCCGGGCGGCTATTTTTCTGGGTGGCCAGAGCAATTCGCGATATGCCCGCGTCCTGGGCGTCGAGTTGCTGCGCGATCTGGACGTAAACTCGGATAAAGTGTACTGGAGCCAGAACCATCCGTATGTCAAATCGCATATCGCCTGGGCTCTGGGCCGCATATCACATCCCTTCGGGCTGAAATACTTATTGGAAGCGCTGGATAAGACCGCCGCCATTATTGAAAAAGAAGGCGATCGTTATCGTCAGCAACATCAGGCGGCCGTGCAGGCTCTGGAAGAGGCCCGCAATGCCCGCAATCAGAATTCCAACTCGGATAACGAACCCGTACGGGAAATCGTGATTGAACCCATTCGTCCCGGTCCCTTTTTACGCAGCACCGAGAATGGGCTGCCATATAATCCGGATATATACTGGAGTCTTTCCAATGATTTCAAACATGATATCGCGCCGGCGGAATATGATCCGGTGGTGGCCATTCGCCAACGCGGTTATAACTATGTGAATCTCATGTTCTTTCTATTCGATTCCATCGGTGAAATCTATTATCAGGACGTACATCATACTCTGGTTACAACCGAAGATGTGAATCGCATCGGCGCGTATTTGAAACATCGTTTTCCATTTATCAGAGGAGCGGCGGCGCTGGCACTGGGCAAAATCGCCACGCCCGAAGCGCTGGCCTTAATCGAAACGGCCTATGAACAGGAAGATGCGCCGGCCAACCGGGCGCGCATGTCGTATGCCATGCTGGTGAATGATAAAACCCAGACGAAGCATTTCTTAAACCTGCTGACAATGCTGCGCGATGACGACGACGATGTGCGCTATGTCGTATCGGTCGCCTTCCGTGATATGGGCATGAGCGAAGCCATTGACGCTCTGAAAACCGCCATCGAACTGGAACACGTGCCGGTAATTCGCGAGAATTTGCGGACCGGTCTGGACAACGCTTACCGCGACCTGTGGCGTCCCACCCCCCAATAATCTAACTGCCGTCGGATCTTACTCGAAAGCATACCGGCAGTATGTTTTGTCGATGCCGATTATATCCGGCTTACGGGCATGCCCGGAATGCCTATGGCTGCCGATGTAAATCTATACCGATTATAATCATGCCCGGCACGTGCGTGCTGTACGTGGAATTACAGATCTGAAACCGGATGACATCCGGCGGCATGTGAAAATAACAGGTTATGGGTCTTTTTGATTTTAAATTCGATCTGGACGACATCCAGCACTCGCTGGAAAGCACGGTAAAGGGCGCTTTTCGGATTGCGGAGACGGCCGGTACTCTGGCGGGCACCGGCCTATCCTGGGTACTGGGCAATCGCCCACCCGCTCCGGCGCTGATGCGCAGCACGTTTGAGAAGCTCGGTTCCACCTACATTAAACTGGGACAATTCATCGCCAGTTCTCCATCTTTGTTTCCGGCTGAATATGTCGAGGAATTCCAGAAGTGCCTGGATCAAACCGAGCCCCTGCCGTATAAGACCATCCGCGAAATCCTCGTACGCGAACTCGGACATAACCTGAGTGAAATTTTTGAAAGCATTGAAGAACGTCCGTTGGCCTCGGCTTCCATTGCCCAGGTTCACGGCGCCCGTTTGAAGAATGGCATCGATGTGGTGCTGAAAGTTCAAAAACCGGGCGTGGACGACATACTGCTGACCGACTTGAATTTCTTGTTTGTGGCCGCCCGGGTCATGGAAATGATCGCACCGGGATTCGCGCGCACATCCCTCTCGGGCATCATTGATGACATTCAAAAAACCATGATGGAAGAATGCGATTTTCTGCGCGAGGCCCGGAATATCAAAGAATTCCAGCGGTTTCTGGAAGAGAGCAATATCCGGGAAGCGGCCACACCGAAAGTTTACGATCAATACACCACCCGCCATGTGCTGACCATGGAACGCTTTTATGGCGTACCGCTTACCGATCTGGAAAGTATTCGCAAATATACGAACAATCCGGAGCTGACGTTGATCACGGCCTTAAATACCTGGTTTGCCAGCTTGATGTTGTGCAACTTTTTTCACGCGGACGTACATGCCGGTAATCTTATGGTTCTGGACGATGGCCGGGTGGGCTTCATTGACTTTGGTATTGTAGGACGTATTCGCAAAAACACCTGGGAAGCCATGAACAAACTCATGGAGGGGATGGCCAATGAAGACTTTCAGTTGATGGCCGAATCCATGGCCGGTATAGGCGCGACCGA
>JAGRMX010000467.1 GCA_020441025.1 Leptospiraceae bacterium | reverse complement strand
TCAATCCCATCAAAACCGGATTATTATCCACCGCCATAGACGCCTACCTGAGCTCCGGTTCGGAAATATTGATCGTACCCTTGGCGCTCTCGTACGAAAATGTACCCGAGGACGCGGAGTTCTGCGGTGCCGCCCGCAAAACCAATTTCAATGAGTTTATTAAAACACGCACGCGCGTTTATCTGGATGTGTGCGAACCGATCCATGTATCCCGGCATATTCACTTAGACGATCCCACGGCGGCCATCGCGTATCAGATAACTTCCGCATGGCGTAAAGGATTGCGCATTCTACCCAATCAGGTGATTGCGAGACTTCTGAATGATAACGACCATGCCATAGAACATAAAGCCATTTACAACATGGTGGACGAATTCGTGCATTTAAATCCGGGAAATTATTTAACCCGCGACACGGACCGCATCGTCAAGATGGGCGTGAAGATTTTAAAGGGCCGAAAATTCATTAAAACCGGTAAAGGCGTCATTCGCTCCGAGCAGCCCGGCTTTATCGAGTACTATGCGGGCATGACCCCGGAAGAATCGATTTAATTTTGATTATTTGCTATTTGCTCTCTACTTCGCGCACCGAATCGGTCGACCGTTTGCGTCCAGAAAGGCGAACATGCTCAGCACTTTGTGACGGGCCACCACATGATAATCGTGGGTGCAATCGCCCGATTGAGGCGCGTTTAGATCGGCGGGGATTTTATTAAAATCGCACCAGACGCGTTCCCTTTCCGCCTTCCACCAGCGCCAGTCCGACGGCACCAGATTCCGGATGCCCGCATTGATGAATAGATTCGGTTGCCGGGCGGGCGGTAGATAGGGATTTCCGCCGGCATGCGTGCCCACGAAAATATCAATTCGATCCTGCTTGATGTAGTTGGGCGAACCGGTATCATTTGCGCAAAAAAAGCCGTCATGAATATGTCCGCCTTCCATGCGAATGTTACGCGCCGCCACTTCGGGAATATAAACCAGCGTTCCGATGACCGTTGATTTGGAACAATTGCTTAAGCCCAACGCTCGACACAATCCCGGGAAGTTAACCGCAATGGTACGATAGGGCAGCACCTGATAGCCGTGCCCGGCGCCATATCCCCAGATTTCAGGGGAGTAAGTTTCGAAACGCATGCGTTGACCGACGTAATGCAGCCGCAATCCCGTAGAACTGATGCCGCTGCCTTCCCACATCACCTGTTCCAGGAAACGAGCGCTGGCCCGTCCCAGGACGCTCCCGTTGGCCGCCAGAATATTCACTTTCGTCCCATCGCCCGGATGAAAATCTTCCAGAGCCAGATGATAATAGGTGGGCCAGAAGTTCCCCAGCGATTTCTGGGAATGGTTTGCAATCCAGTTCTCCGGTGTCAGCTCTTCCGGTGCGAAGCGATTTCTTATATCCGCCGGCAGAAGTTCGGCAAACGGACGAATCCCATGATCGATAGCCTGCCAGCGTGAACTCAGTACCGGGTCATATTCTTTCGCGACCAGCTTTGATACGGGATAAATACAGAGTCGCTCATCTACGCGGATGAGTTGTCGCCCCGCGTTTGCCGCTCCGATGGCATAGGCCGCTTCCGCATGGTACACCTTTACGCTGTCTTCCGAATCCGGCACGCGACAGTCACATCCAGCAACAGAGTTGATGCAATTGATCCAGAAAATGCGGGGTAGCGCATCGTTGTGCTGTCCGATCTCCCCGGACTGTTCGGTCCTGTTTACACTGTCTTCCGACTCTGGAGCGTTCTGCGCCTGAATGGCTTCCTGCTCGGCCAGGCCGCAACGCGCCGACAAAAGCACAAGCGGCAATATGATTAAATGTAGCTTTAACGGCGATGGCATACGTGTTTTAACGGTTCTATCCGATTCGCACAGGCTGCTGAGCGCGGAAAACGAGTGACCGCCTTCAGAGCCGCGTCAGGTAACGGCGGTAGTCGCCCGGGCCTGCAGACGATACAGATTGCCCCGGGCAATGGCAATGCTGTCTATATGATAGTCGTCGGTCAGTTTACGACGATGCGCCTGACGATCGTCTCCGGCCAGTTGATACACGGTTTTTTCCAGTAATAACCCGTTCAACAGACGCGTAGCGGTCTCGACAACCTCGAAGGCGAAACCTTCCTTGTCCGCACTGCTCGGCAGCGCGCGATACGCCCGTACCACTTCCTCCAGAATTTCGAGTAGCTCGCGGGCCAGGCTGGAGGGCTCATAGGTTTGAAAAAAGGCGTTGATATGTTCCCGGAATTGACCTTTTTCGGACATACCGGAAACGATACCACCAATGGCCGCGTTCACCTGAATCTGAGTGGTACCGTCGTAAATATTCGTAATGCGAGCATCGCGATACAAGCGCGCTAAATCATATTCTTCTATATATCCGGCTCCGCCAAAAATTTGCAGAGCGTCATAAATCAAAGAGTTGCACATTTCGCTCATGTAGTATTTGGACATGGGCGTCAACGTACTGGCCAATCGTTCGTTTTTCTTGATTGATTCATCGTTTCGAATTTCACGATCATTGGTACCCGCTTCGGTCAATCGAATGAGCCGCCAATGATAGCGATCAACGCTGCGGGCGCTTTCGATCATCAGACAGCGCATGGCCGCTATCTCTCGTTCCATGCGATCCAGCATGCGACGTACGGCCGGTATTTCAATCAAAGGTTGTCCGAATTGAATGCGTTCGGTGGCGTACTTTAGAGCTTCTCGATAAGCGGCCGTAGCCATACCGGTTCCCTGAGACGCGACGGACATACGCGCTCCATTCAGCATACCGATGACATAGCGCACAAGTCCGTAACCTTCCTGACCGACAAGCTGCGCCTCGGAACGATCAAAGGCCACGTCGCAGGTGGCGGAGGCCTTCAAGCCCAGTTTTTTTTCAATCCCGAGTACCTCATAGTTCTTGCTCACAAACAAAAAAAATGAAAGACCCCGGGCTCCAC
>JAGRMX010000466.1 GCA_020441025.1 Leptospiraceae bacterium | reverse complement strand
CAGGCAAACAGACGCGTAGTGCGGATATGTGTTCCGTAGATGTCGCGCGTTTATACTTCATCGGCGGATGACGATAACGGCGCGTCCGGATCCTGTAGCCGACTGGCCGCGCGTTCCAGCGCGAAGACGGCCAGCCCACCGACTAACGCAATCACAATGAACACAAACCAATCGCCTACGGCCAACTCCGGTCCTTGAAAATGATTGGGCGGCCAGAGATAACGCAGACTGCCCAGCATCAAACCGGTGAGAGCCGCCATGGTCGGCGAATGAAAATGATGCAATAGATATTTAAGTATGCGCACAAAAACGAAAATACCGATCACCAATCCCAATCCAAAAGATACCAATGCCAACGCCTGCTCACTCATCTGCGTGAGCAACACGTCATTGCCGCCCTGCTTTATCAACACCAGCAGATTGCTCATCAGATCGCGCGCGCTGGCCGCCAGGAAACGATACTGTCCCATCAATACCAGAATGTACGCTCCGGAAATTCCGGGCAAAATCATGGCGGAGATGGCCAGCGAACCGCTCAATAAAAGCATGGCGGGATTGTGCGCACCCTCCTGTGCAAATAGAGCTTCCAGTTGCAATTGCCCGGTGGCCGGATCATAGTGCGCCGATTTGACAAAAACATCCACGTCTTTTAAATGCCGGGACACAATCACTACTTGATACGGTTCCGCACCCGACGCGTTTTGCTCTTCATCCGCGTTCAAATCGGCCCGGGTAGGATCGGAAGTCGCGTCCGCGTCCATCACATCCAACACAAAACTGCCCATATGTCGACCGTCGGCATGAAACAATTCGCCCTGCCAGCGTTGCACCACGCCCTGTTTGATTTCCAGTTGGTCGATAGTCGCTTGATTGTTTCGGTCAATCGACTCCAGCGGTAGATTCACATGCCAGCCGCCCTTCTGATTGGCGCGCAACGTATAGGTACTGCGGTCATGCAAACCGGTCAGCTCTATTCGCGCGTCGGAAACACCGGATAAGCCCACCAGAAAAAACGTGGCCAGCGCGAATACGATCAACAGGCCGATTTCCAGCGGCCGATGTTTCATCATTCGATACGGTACGGTAATGGAAAAGATGATCAATCCGAAGAAAAAGGAAAATGCATAGAACGCGTGGTGTTCCAGTACCCAGGGGATAATCTGCACCATGATAATCATGGCCAGAGCGATGCCGGCCAGCAATGGAAGCAGAAAGTTCCAATCGATTTCCGCCAACCGGCTCAGCGCGGCGCTGCGGCGTTCTCGATGCCAGCAGAATACAATCAGATTCAACAATGCAAGCGCATGCGAGGCCTTCACCGTTCCAATGGCGTCTACCAGGTGATCATAAATACCGCTGATTAACGCGATTGTGCCGCCCGAGACCCCGGGAATAATGTCGGCGGTTCCCATGGCCAATCCCTTGCTGGCCAGAATGAGACGCGAACGGAAGGAGCGATACTCTTGCATGAGGATAGGCTGGCCGTCGGCGCAATGCCTGTAAAGTGAGAAACGCGAACCTGTTGGCCGCCGGGCTGCCGGACCGAAAACTCCCGCTTCCGCCGGAAACGACAGGGTCTATGAATTCTCGAACTGGTGTGTGCAGTAGAATTACCCGGCCATATGTATGGAAAAGAATCGATCAATTAACAGAATCGGTCGAAATTTGATCCAGTGGATAGCAGGGTTACGGATGAAATACTTATGCGGCAAATGAGATCCCCTTCAACACATCGCCGTGCGGTGTGCATGTTCGCGGCGGTCATCATGCTGGTGTTCGGCTCAGGCGGACCGCTCAACGCACGTGAAACCGACAGCATAGAACGCGACCGGGCATTCATTCTGACCGAACTGGATGAACAACCGGAATCCCGGGGACTGCGCAACCAACACTACCCTTGCTCCAATGAAATGCGCATCGATTTGTTTCGGCCGTACATCCAGGATCTGGGCGGCGGTTACATGGGCGTGGGTACCGATCAAAACTTCACCTTCATTGCCTGGGCCCGCAGTGAATATGCCTGGTTATTCGACTTCGACGACGTTTCCGTGTATGTGAATCGCATTCACATGTATTTTTTCAGCATAGCGCCGCGCTACGAAGACTTTCGAGCTCTGTGGCAACGATCCAATCGCGAGAGTTCATTAAAAATACTTGAAGCGCGCTTCGGCGGTAACAGCGATTGGCCTGGTTATCTGCGCGCCTGGCAGATTGCGCATCGCGGTTCGACGGACGTGCCCGAACGCCTGCTGGATCTGGAACGCATGCACAAACAATTCGGTCTGGAAACCTTCTCCAGCAGCGCCGCTCAGTACCGATACATTCGGTTCATGGTAATTCAAGGACGCATCCAGGCCGTTCCGGGAGATTTAAAAGGAACCGTTACAATGCAATCGATCGCCGCCGCCGCACGTCGAATGGATTTACCCATTCGCGTATTCTACACCTCCAATGCGGAAGAGTATATGCGTTATCCGGATACCATGCGGGCCAATATTCGCGCCATTCCGGTAGACCATCGCAGCCTGTTGCTGCGTACCGCCAGCGTCGGTGCGCGCAATGTGCTGGGCCATCCGCCCGGCGAAAAATTTCCGGAAGATCCCTTTCATTATAATATCCAACCGATTGAAGTTTTACAACGCTGGATGGATTTCCCCCGACCGCTGCGTGTTCTTGATATGCTGCAACACAATCGGCGTTCGCTGGGTCAGGGATTCTCCATCCAGGAAAAGGGTCCCTATCAACTGCATTTGATTTCCAGAGACCGATCGGAATAACATTTTCCAGATCTATCTATCTATCCGAGACCGACCATCCGACCGATTCACAATTGCCGTTATCCAAATCAGATTGGCAACGGGTCGGTCGCTACAATACGACATAATTCGCCATATCAAAATATGGTGACATAATCTGCTCTGATCAATCTAAAGTGACATAATATACA
>JAGRMX010000465.1 GCA_020441025.1 Leptospiraceae bacterium | reverse complement strand
TTCCGAAGAGTTGATTCCGGAAGCGCTGATGCCGTTTTATCGTCATTATAACTTCATGCTGCGCCGTAAAAATCGCGCTCTGCAACCGGCCTGACCAACCCTGATCATTTGCCGGTTGCATCACACGCTCAACCTGTCGTTACGATTAATCCGCGAGCATTGCCGATCGCAACTGTGCCGCGCCGAGGCCGGGCGATCCCTCGCCGCGCTGTTCGGCAGCACGAATTAATCGCACGACAGCAGCGTTCAAGGGAGCCTGCAAACCGTTCTCTGCGGCCAATCGTACGATCTCTCCATTCAAAAAATCGATTTCCGTCGGTCGACCACGGTTCAAATCCTCCCACATGGAAGACCGCGCTTCCGGATCGATTTTGATCATACCGGCCGCCACCCGGAAGAATAACCAATCGGACAAGCCCAGAATCACCGGCGCCAGAGCGGGGATCATTTTTCCGACTCGTACCGGTGGAGTTCCGGCGGCCTTATAAACTTGCAAGGCTTCGCGCATAATATCTGCCAGCAATCTGCGATAAGTTCGATCCGATAATTCCTCACGCAAAGGAATGCCCGCCAGAGCATTCAACGCGTTGTTTAAGTTAAAAATCAATTTGCCGCGCAAGACTCCACCCAGGTTCGCGTGCGACGCAATCGTCAACCCGGCGGCCCGCATTACAGCGAGGACTTCCGCAATGGAATGGGCAAATTGCGGCGCTGACGTACTACAATCGGGACCGACCGGTACCGGTTGCGCTGCGACCAGTAACGCACCGCTGGTTCCACAATGAAAATGACCCTTGCCGTTATTGACTACGTTGTATGGAACCATTCCGGCTCGAACATCATCGTCCGGCAAGGCCCGACGCAATATATCGGCGTTGGACAGGCCGTTTTGAAAACTGATTATCAAGCGCGGCTTCCCGTTAGGTTGCAGGCGCCGCAAAGCTTCACCGGCGGAGCCGGTATCAAGACTCTTTACGGTTACTAAAATAACGTTACAGTCCGCCAGGCACTCCGGTTCGGTCACGTAGTCGATGTCCGCCGGTTCCAGATGAAAATCGATTTGATTCAGGCCGGTAACACGCAATCCGTGCGTCCGAATCTCCTGCTGCAAACGCGCGCGACCCAGCAGCACAGTCGGCACTGCCTGCCGAACAAGGTGGGCTCCCAGATAACATCCGATGCTGCCCGCGCCGTAAACCCCAAATCTTAAATTTTTCATATTAACTTAATACACGACCGATCGTATGAATCAAGCGGAACGCATTTCTTTAAACAGGCGCATTAACCCGCCCATGCCCAGCAGTACCGTGGCGGTGGCGAAACCGCCCATCATGGCGCCGGCCACTCCGGGGGAAGACGCATCCGCTCCGGTTAAGTATAAGTTTTTTACCGGCGTGCGAACACCAATCCAATCTTTTTGAAAGCGATCGGGCGTACACGGTATTCCGTAAATATTCCCTCCGGCATGGCCGGTGAAGTGTTCGTTGGTCAAAGGCGTGGATAGCTCGGCATAATCCACCAGGTCCCCGAAGCCCGGAAACAATGTTTCCAATCGATTCAATATGCCGGCGGTGATGCGTTCTTTCAGTCGACCATACTCTTCGTCACGCTTGAGCCAGGGTTGGTCCTTCCATTGCGCAAAGGGCTCATAATCACAAAAGGTAATGGCTTCGGCGGTATGGGCCGACGCCTCCGGATCTTTCAGTGAAGGAAATGAAAGATACAGACAGCCGATTTTGCCTTCCAGCAATTCCGCGCGACGCTCGAATATGCGATCATGATCGTAATCGTCGAAGATCCAGTAATTCTCACCCTGAAATCCCAGTGAACGCGGGTCGTTTTTTAATCCCAGATACAGAGTTACATTCGTGGTGCCACGTTCATATTGCCGCAAATCCGATCGAAATGGAATTTCAACCGACGCGGGTACCAGTTTCTGATACGTATTGTAAGCGCCCACATTAGAAACCACCACGGGCGCATAGAATTCCTTTTCCGTTTCCCTTCGGCCCTTAACTTCCGTAACCCGCACTCCCTTCACGGTATTGTTTTCTATTATAACTTCATCCACGCGATGATCCAAAAGCACGCGCCCGCCCTGCTCTTCGATAATGGGTTTGATGGCTTCCGCGATTTTACCCGAGCCACCCACCGGATAATAGCCGCCGCCGAAATAATGCGATACAATCAACGCGTGAATTACGAACGAACTGGTGGCCGGCGGCAATCCATAATCGCCCCACTGGGATAATAACACGGCGCGTAGCTTTTCATCGGCGATGTTTTGCCGCATATACTCGCCGGTGGTCATAACCGCGTGGCCGTCTCCTTTGAGCCGCAAAAGACCGGCGATTTTATCGATGGCCGGCGGCAGAGATTTCATGGTGACATGTTTGCCGAACCAGGATGCGGTGGATTTGATATCCTCAAAGTAATGATCGATGGCGGCGGCCGAATCGGGAAAACGAGATTTTAAATCGGCACGATATTGCGCTTCCGAATCGCGTACATCAAACGTGAAGTCGGGATATACGAACTTTTCGAACGGGCTGGGCATTTTGTTCCAGCTCACCCGCTTGCGCGTGATCATATCAAACAAATGTCGTAGCATACTGCCCTCATGCAAGTCTCCAATGTAATGCACACCCACATCCCAGTGGTATTTGCCCTCACGCTTGAAAACATGCGTAAATCCGCCCATCTTAAAGTGGCGCTCCAGCATCAACACGCGCATACCGCGCAACTGAGCCAGTATGCTGGCGCAGGCCATGGAGCCCATGCCGGATCCGATAAAGATAACATCATACTGCTGATCATCATTCGCTTTTGTATCTTTTGAAGCTGTTGGCATTTGATTCCTCACAGTGGATATTTATTATGCAACAATGGCCGCTGAAAAGCCCATGGGAACCATTGTTCGGCATATGTTAAGCAAAATCCGCCCGGGCT
>JAGRMX010000464.1 GCA_020441025.1 Leptospiraceae bacterium | reverse complement strand
AGGTCTCGCAAAACGGAAGGATACAGCATGGTATGCAGTTCACGCAACTCCTGGCTGGCGCGGTCGATCAAATCCAGGGCCGTGTCAAAGCGATCCTGCTGGTTTTGCGGGTCTTTCTGATAGGTATTCAGATTTAACTTGGCAGCCAGAATAATCTGGCCGATGCCGTCGTGTAATTCACCGGAGATGCGCTGGCGTTCATCCTCCTGGGCGCTGAGCAAACGGGTATGCAGACTGCGAACGCGTTGTTCCAATCGCTTGATTCTGGTTATATCCTTTAAGATCAAACCGACTTCATCGGCAAAACGAAAAATGGAATAGCCGATCAAACGATTCCCGTGTTTGACCTCGTGGTTTTCAATACGCCGGTTGTGGGATGCGCTTATATCGACGCGTAATTGCTCCTCTTCTTTGGGATCCAGATTTAAAACATCAAATAGGTTCTCTCCCTCGCGCACATCGCGCCCGATCAATTGATTGCAAAAAGCGGAGTTCCTGAATTGCACCCGAAAATCCGCATCAACCGTGACCAGCGGCGAAATGCTCGATACGATATTACTGAAATAATCATACAATCGCAATAGACGATTTTCCGTGTAACGCACACCGGTCAAATCCACGACCATGGCCTGCACGCCCACCGGCTCGCCCTTGCGTTCAATTGGACTCAAATAAAAGCGAATATATATCTCGTCGCCGGATTCGGTAACGCAACTACCTTCCGAAATACGTCCGGAACCGGTCTGCAAGCAGTCGGCCACATATCCCGAAAGTCCGCTGGCCCGCATCACGGGATGTTCCAGTACGTTCAGATTACGGGCCTGATCCGTACTCTGCAAATCGAAAAGCGACACCAATACCGGATTGATTTCTTCAATGCGGCCCTCGGCGTCGGTACGCAGAATTCCCACCGGAGCCTGCAGGAATACATGCCGGTAACGCTCCGCCAGTTCGATGTTTTCCGCATCCGGAATAAACTGCTCAAGCTTACCCCGGCCGGACTTCTCAGGCGACTTGCTCCCGGTTTTGCGTTCTGCTTTTTTTTTGCGGGCCATACATCATTCCACTTACAATCACACCAGAGCAGAGTAATTCTTGCTTTGTCTATCAAACATTGCGGTGCAGGCAATTGGCAATCCACCGGCCGATATAGCTAACCATTTTTCAGCTCGTACTGCCGGCCCAATCGTTCCCATATTCTACCGGCTGTCGTTCCCATATCTACCGGCTATCGATCCAGCACTGTACAGCTCGCTCAATCACATCGATCCCGAATGCTGCCGTGCTTATGGATGTCAAGCCCCGAGTTTTCATTCCAGATTACCGCCCAAAAAAAAGGCCATTGTACCGCAATACAATGGCCATGCGAATCCGGCACGCTGGAGTGATTAATCTACCGTTGGAACGACCAGGCTGTCATCAAAAGTATCATACCAATCATTCGCTTCCAGTCCGCCGGTTTGATACCAATCATCGAAGAATTCATAACCGGCATGAATGTTCTGACGCTCATATGGCCAACGCCAATCGCCCGGCACCATCAGGGCCCAGGGGAAACCGGAGGAATCCAGATACTGATCCGTTCCGTCTGCTTTAAAGTAGCGTCCCAGAAAATGGATGTCATGTCCGGTATCCAGCACATGCAAATGTAGATCGTATGGCAGAGCGCCCAGTTGCGCCCGCTGAGCCGGATGTCCGAGCACGACTTCAAATTGAGCGCGGTCACCAGCCCGATATGTACCGCCGCTGCCGGTATTGCTACCCGTAATGGTGGTATCGCTACGCGGCATCATTTCAATACCGGTAAAGTCGGCAATGGCACCCTCGAAATTATACGCTATCGATCCGTCGGTTCGATCAAAGCGAGTCAGATTTAAATGCGCATCGGTCACTCCGGGCAGGGTCAGCCGCAAGGTGTGTTTATATCCTGCACCGCGCGCCACATGTTCGTAATTACCTCGAATACGCACAACGTCACCGTTAGCATTTAAGTCTTCTTCATAGTTAACACGCAACACGTAATCGTTAAAATCCGCGTCACCCTGTCGGGGATAAAGGTCTTCGAAGGCCACCGTATAATTACCTTCCCGGGGATAGCGCAGGACGGTGGCGCGGTCGGCATCCTCCGGATAATCGTCTTCCTCATCGGGTATGCCGTCGCCATCCGAATCGACTTCTTCGATTGGTGTAATGGTGGCCAGTAGGTTGATGGTTCGTCGAATGGACTGCACATAGGTGATGTCGACCTGCGCGCTGTACACCTGACCTTCAAATTCCACTTCCAATATAACACTGGCAATATTGCGATCAATCTCCATGCTGCCGGTGACGATGCCATCCACACCGGTACGCGCACGAAAGGCGACATTCTGGGTGGGCACACCGTCTACAAGTTCATAGATACGCACCTGACTGCCGGAGACGGGCGACACCGGATCCAGAACGTTTACATAAATATCAAGAGTACGGGTAGAATCGAATAAAAAATCGGGCGAACCGGTCTCATCGCCCACTTCCACTTCAAAGGGCACTTCGCCGGAAGTACCTTCGCCGGACTCGCCACCGGCCACCGCCAGCAGCCACAGGTAGTTTTCATCGTCAGCGGACGCGCAGCCCGATGAAAACAAAATCCCCGATAAAAGAAGCAATGCAAATATTCCCGCGCGCTTCATAATGACCTCCCGGCAGTGGAGTCCGCCCCACTGTTAAATTAAATGAGGAATCGCGCCAATTTGCAATAAACCCGGAGGACTAGATTTATAGTACAAAAACTCTAGTTTTATAAGCCTCCCGGATTGGATTGTTAGAGAAGAATCTTATATTGGCAAGCCATAGACCTCCTACCGGATATAACATGATTATTTTTTTAAACGACCTGCCGACCAAATTTTTACGAAATGACCACCAGGCAATTTTTGACTCTCCCGCACATATACTGTGCTCCCGATTAAG
>JAGRMX010000463.1 GCA_020441025.1 Leptospiraceae bacterium | reverse complement strand
GTGCGGACGCGCCTATTCTCCGCGCTTTTTATGGATGTGGCCCAGCGCGCGCATTTCGGTTATGGGCGCGGAACAGGCCGCCTCGGTATTATTGACCGTAAAGCTCGATCAATTGGCCCGCGAGAATAAAACCATGACGGCCGAAGAGCAGGCCGAATTTAAACGACCTATTCTGGAAGAATACAATGCCAAATCGGATGCGGTCTACTCCAGCGGGCGATTGTGGGATGACGGCATCATCGCGCCGGCCGACACTCGAAACGTACTGGGATTGTGTTTGAGTGTTTGCGACAACGCGCCCGTGGAAGAAATGAAGTTCGGCGTTTTTCGCATGTAAGTCGCTTTTTATCCCATTAATTGATCAATGCGGTCACTGCATTGTCGTGGTGCATTCCGTGCATTATGAACTTGCATTAATTCACGCGGCTTGTTCCAGGTTCGTCTGCCGATTGATAGAAAACCGATTCCTGTTCAGTCTTTCGATTTTTTTCGGCGGGTGAACATGGACTGCCAGTAAGCGAGTTCATCCGCATCCATTGTTGAGACTTCTTCTTTTTCGCCCGGATCTTCTCCGGGGGGATGGATGACCGATTGCACCCAGGCGGCGAACTCTTCGGCGGTCTGCCGCTGGCATTTATGTCGACGGGCAAAATCCTGGATTTGTTTATCGCTGCTGATAATCTTTAAATCGGCGGGCGTGCGATAGTTTTTAATAAATTCCATGATGAGATAATCGGCCGAAAGGTCGTGACTGAAGTACAATTCCATGTTATTCTCGCGCACCTGGCGGGTTTCATCACCTTGCTTGCGTTTACCGTCGAAGAACACATACAAATTGAGCTCTTTCTTCCAGTGTTTGCGCACCCGGGCAAGCAACCCTACCAATCCGCGTATGGCCCGCTCCAGCTCACCGCGATACATCAACTCTTCCAGTTCGGGAAATTTATAGATGGCGTTGAAAGCGTCGATCACCAGTATCATGTTCCCTCACGTTGCCAGATTTGCTTAAAACCGAATCGGATGCGATTATCGGTATATTTAATCCAATCCAATCGCAGTTGAAACAAAGAGCCGCCGATGCGGCGGCCTTCCGGAAAACGATCTAAATAGAGCGACGCTTTTTCCAGAGCCTCCGTTTCATTAAAGGTTCGCTGTTCGAATGCGGAATCGATTTCAGAGTAGTATTCCGAATTGGTTGCGACTTCAATATTAAAAACTGAATTCATATTAAAACTCGAATCCGAATTCTCCATTGCCGTTAATTGACCCAGACACACGACAGTGCCGGTCAGCTGTACGCCCTGGATATTAGCCACCCGCTCCGGCTCTACGTGAATGGCTCCGGCCACATGCGGATTGGCCCGCAGCTCCTGTACATGGCGGGTTTGCTCGGCAGACATGAACAGCAGCGCCGCTTCATCCGGTATCGGAACATAGTATACGGAACATTGATACGGTCGGTGATTCCGCGTGGTAGCCAACGCCATGACATGATGGTCCGCGATAAAAGCCGCTATGGGCCCGGGCAGTTCGAATGCCCCGCTCATCACAGGTTATTCTGATGGACGGCGTCATCCACCATGGCCGGCGGTTCAATGTTATACTGTTGATTGATCGGTACTTCCAGGCAGGCCATAGCCAGATCATCGGGCAGATGCGCGGAGGCGGCAAAACTGCGACGATAATTCAGCAACGCGTCAATGACGTCCTGGGGAACTGTTTCCGGTCGAAAACGTATCAAGTTGGTGATTTCGTCCAGTTGCAGTTGATTGCCGCCCGTATCGAAGGTTTCCAGCAGACAGTCGGTATACATGAGCACCCGATCGCCCGGTAACAGCTGTATGGAATCGTGGCGATATTTCTGCCCCGGGAAAATGCCCAGCATCGGTTGCGGAGTAAACAATTGCTCGCCGGGTGCGTCGGAATCGGCTCGCACCAGATATAGAGGCGGATGGCCGCCGGTTACATATTCCATGCGATAGTTTCGATCAATGCGCACCAGGCAAATGGTTACGTAGTAATTGCCGCGAGTAATTTCGAGCAATTCCTCATTCACGTCATTGCAGATTTGACCGAGATTCTTTTTTTTACCGTCGTTCTGAAATCTACTTTTAAAAATAGTCTTGGCCGCAATGGAAATCAACGACGCGGCCACACCATGACCCATTACATCGCCGATGACTCCCAGAAACTCATCGCGAGTCTCGCCGAATTCCCACATGTCTCCGCCCAGATCGGCCATGGTTTCATAAAAACCGGCCATGCGCAGATAGTTGAATCTTTGAAAATCCTGAGCAAAAAGCTGAGTCTGGACTTTATGCGCCAGCGACAGTTCGTTCTCAAGAGTGCTCTTTTGTTTTTCCAGCAACGCGTTCTGATCTTCGATGGCGGACTTGGCCTTTTCCAGCTCAATGGTCAAATTGATAAACTCATCGTAACCGGCTTGCAGAGCATGCGCTTCCTCTTTGAGCGCGGTTAAATCGGTAAGCGCTACCAGGAATTGTTCATCGGGCAGTATGCGCCGTTCCACACGCACATAGCGCGCATGCTTGCGGGCGGTCTGGATTTCCACATGTACGCTCGGGCGGCGACTTTCCACGACGTAGCGAAAAAATTTGATTTTGTTCTTAATGTCGAAGACCCGATCATGCCAGTCTTCACGATCGATAATTACTTCCGGATCATGACCGATCAGAGCGAAAAAAGCGTCGTTGGCCGCAAGCACCTGCTTTTCGGTCATCACCAACTGGGGAACCGGCGATTGTTCCCAGTGTATTGTTGATCCGGGGGCATCCATTCATACGCCTTTAACGTTGGTGTAATCGGATTTGCGCGCTATCACATCGAGGGCACGGAATGAGGCGGTCTGCACTTTGCGACTGGAGTCGTATATAAAATCGCCGTTGATTTCGTTTTCCGCCAGTTGCCTGAGCAAATGAATCAACGGCGGTAT
>JAGRMX010000462.1 GCA_020441025.1 Leptospiraceae bacterium | reverse complement strand
AGACTCATTACCAATAAAAATTCTAAAGTTATTATTTAGATTGTTTTTTTAATAGCAAATTATATCAGGAAGATTCGTCAGCTAAATAGAGAAACCGAGTTTCGTCATACTCCACAGCGGCTTACGACACTCATCGGCTTTCGATACGTACGGAAACCCTCATCCAATTGCGTCCTTATGTGTTCCTTGTTTCTACGAAGACTGGCATTTGCCTTCGCTCTGGTCGTAATATTATCGGCCGGCCTGACATTGATTGGCTGGTGGTTACACATTGAGTTTTTCACGCGACTGCGTCCGAACTGGCCCGCCATGGTTCCGCTTACCGCTTCGGGATTTTTGTTGGCCGGATGGAGTATTCTGAGTTTGATCATATCCATTCGCTCGGCTCACACCGCCCACATTCACAGACTCTGGAAGTATTCATCCATTATCAGCGCTATACTGGTAAGCCTGGTGGCCGCCGCCGGATTCATTGCCAATCGATTCGGAATCAAAGCCATCCAATTTCTGGATTTTAGCACATTGGTCTATTTAGACATTCAGGGGCCGGATGAGCACGCCCCCGGAACCGCCATCAATTTCTTCCTGTTATCCGGGGCTCTCCTGGCCTTTCACCTGCGGTCGGTTTGGTTGCTGACCTTCCTGTCGGTACCCTGCCAGTTACTCGGTTGGCTGGGCATTACCCGTTACGTGTATGGCGGTCAACCCTTATCACCTTACGCCGGTATGGCATTGCATACTGCGGCCAGTTTTATTGCACTGGCTGCCGCCTTAATATTTTTGCGTACGGATCGCGGTCTGGCCCGGTTATTGTGCGATTCGAGTTATGGCGGCGTAATTGTACGTCAGTTATTGCTACCGGCGCTGATACTGCCTTATTCCATGGGCTGGTTATTGCTATCATTAAATTCAATAGGCTGGCCGGGCCTGGAAGCCAGCGTCAGCATCCTGGTGATTCTTTCAGTTTTCATATTCAGTTGTCTGATCTGGTATTCGGCTCACACGCTTGCCCGCCTGGAGCAAGAAAAGAAAACAGCTCAAGCCGAGCTGCTTGAATCTCGCGAACACTCGGAAGCTATAATTAATACAGCCATCGACGCAATAATAACCATCAACACACAGGGCATCATAGAATCATTCAGCCCCTCGGCCGAAAAAATGTTCGGCTACCGTTCCGCTGAAGTGATAGGTCATAAAGTCAACATCCTTATGCCCGATTCGTATGCCCGCGAACATGACGACTACCTGACCAACTACCTGCAAACCGGAGAAAAAAAGATCATCGGGCGCGGTCGCGAGGTCACCGCATTGCGTCGAGACGGTACCGAATTTCCCGCAGAGCTGGCCGTAACCGAAGTACGCTCGGGCGATTATCGTCGCTTCGCCGGATTCATCCGGGACATCAGCTCACAAAAGGAAGCCTTTGAACGCATGCTCATGCTGGAAACGACCATTGAAACCATGCTGGAAGGAATTCAGATAATTGATCCGGATTGGCGTTATGTTTATGTAAATGCTTCCGCCGCCCGTCAGGGACGCACAATACCCTCCGTGTTAATCGGGCGGAGCATTCTGGAATGCTATCCGGGTATCGAAGAAACGCCGCTATTTGCGGCCATGCAATCGGTCATGCGGTCCCGGGAACCCGGTCAACTTGAAAACGAATTCAAATTCCACGATGGAAGCAGCAACTGGTTCGCTCTGTCCATCGAACCGGACCAGGCCGGGATCCTGATTCGATCCGTCGATATTACCGGTCGGCGCTCGGCGGAAAAAAAGTTACTCAAATTAAACGCCGAACTGGAGGAGCGCATTGCGCAGCGCACGACAGAATTGGTATCCACCAACCGGGAGCTGGAATCGTTTTCTTATTCGGTTTCACACGATTTACGCGCTCCGCTACGCGCCATTGACGGATTCTGTCGCGCCCTGGTGGAGGATTTTTCGGACGATTTGCCGGATGCAGCCCGACATTACACCGCCCGCATTCTGCGGGGCGCCGATCGCATGGGGCAACTGATCGACGATCTATTGCGTTATTCCCGTTTGAATCGCGCGGCCCTGCAACTTACCAATATAGACATGAATTGGCTGTTGCACGACGTTCTGGAAGACCTGGATTATAAAAATAAAAACATAAACTGGCACATACATGATCTGCCGAACTGTTACGGCGACCGGGTGTTGTTAACGCAGGTCTGGTTGAACTTAATTTCTAATGCCATCAAATTCAGCGCGAAGGTTGAAAATCCTGAAATCACAATCGGCTATGAAAAATCTGAAAGTCGCATGATTGAATATTTTGTTAAGGACAACGGTGTGGGTTTTGATATGCGACACGTTCAGAAAACTTTCGGAATGTTTCAACGCCTGCATCGCATGGAAGAGTTCGAAGGCAACGGTGTGGGATTGGCCATTGTGCAACGGGTTATTCACAGGTTGAGTGGAGAAGTGCGAGCCGTCGGTGCGCTGAATGCCGGCGCTAAGTTCACGTTTACTTTACCGGAGCAAAGCAGTGATACAGAATAAAACCGTAGAGATTTTATTGGTGGAAGACAACGACGATGATCTGGACCTGACCATGCGCGCGCTGCGCAAGGCCAACGTCAGCAATCACATTGAGGCGGTACGCGACGGCCAGGAAGCCCTCGATTTTCTGTTCGGGGAAGGTGATTATGCCCATCGTAATATCGCCAACCAACCCCGGGTTGTGCTGCTGGACCTGAAGCTTCCAAAAATAGACGGTCTGGAAGTTTTACGTATACTAAAACAAAATGAACTGACCCGCACCATTCCCGTAGTGATTCTCACATCTTCCCGGGAAGACCGGGATATCAGCACAGCTTATGACCTGGGTGTTAACAGTTACATTGTAAAGCCGGTCAACTTTGAAAGCTTTTCAACCGCCGTAGCGGAACTCGGTCTGTACTGGCTCCTGTTAAATCAACCGCATCGGGA
>JAGRMX010000461.1 GCA_020441025.1 Leptospiraceae bacterium | reverse complement strand
CCACCCAGGAAACGAAAGTTCATAAACGTGGTACCATTCGAGGCTATGGAATTGCGCAGTACTTTCTGGATGGCGCCGTGTAGAGCCGTTGCCGATTTTCGCGAGATGCCGGCCGCGTTCTGTAAGGGATGGATACGCGCCAGCCACAGAGACTCATCCACATAAATGTTGCCCAATCCGGCTACGAATGATTGGTCCAGCAGCAGCGGTTTGATCTGACGTTTACGTTTTTGCAGATCATCAAAGAAACGGTGCGCGTTGAATTGCCCATCCAGCGGTTCGGGGCCATAGTCCGCAAAGAAACGCGATTGTTCCGCCGAACCGGACAGGTAATAGATACGACCGAAGCGGCGTTGATCTTCAAAAATCAAATCCGGCCCTTCGCTGAAGTGAAAAATCGCGCTGATATGCGCCGGCTTGGTTTTCACTTCCGGAACGGCAGGATACAACTTGCCGGTCATTCGCAGATGCAATGCCAGACGACTGGCATCATCCAGTTCCAGAATCACAAATTTGGCGCGCCGCGTAGCGCGTACAATGCGCCGTCCCTGTAGCGCGGACCGCAGAGCCGGTAGGGTAACATTGCCCAGTACGCGTTTCCATTTGCGATCGAATCCCACTATGATGCGTTGTTCGATCAGCGGCGCCAGAGTGCGCACGACGGTTTCCACTTCGGGTAGTTCAGGCACGGTTTGTTGAAATTCAACTCCCCGCAATGTCGGGCAAGCGGTTATTGTGACAACCGGACGGTGCGCACCATGCCGTTTGAATCGCCATAGAATAGACGGCTGCCATCCGGATACCAGGCGAGGGCACTCACGGCCGTGGACAACAGCACTAAATGCCGCAAATCGGCATCCGAAGCCGTTTCGCCCTGGAGGGAGTGAATTTCGATTACACTCTGAACCGGCGCTCCGGCGGAAAGATCCTGCACCTGTAAGGCGGCCGGTTCCGGGATATCCGCCGGAGCCTGTAACTGCGGTTCATATTCCACCCGCGCATCCGACTGCTTGCCGGGAACGGGATGAAAGCGGCGTAGTATTGCCAGTTGATTTCCGTCGGCACTGAAGCGTGCGGCTTCCACGGCGCAGCACTCACGCATGGCGATTGTCGCCACCATCTCTCCGCTGCGGCTGCGACGTAAGCGGGCGCCATCAAAATACTCACCGCCATCCGGCGCGAATTGTACCACCTGATGCTCGTTTTGATTGGCCACGTAGTATTCCGTGCGATGCAGAATCGCACCGGTAGACACATCGATTATGGAAAGATAATAATCCTGCCAGTTGCGTACCGCCAGCAGTGATAAATCGGGGCTGAAGGCCACTGGAATCAGAGCCTGTCTGAGGGTGCGCTCCTGAAATTGTTCCAGCCGCCGGGCAAATACGGGACCACCCGAATCGACATCATAGTAACGCAACCAACCGTCGTCCGCCGCCGTGGCCAGGATGCGCTGCGGGAGCGGTGCCAGGCCATCGGATTCGGTCGGCAGATCGACTGGATTGCCTTCCTCCGGGCCACCAACCGCTGTGTAGGAACTATTACCGTTTTCGCCTTCAGCCAGTACACTCGGTCGATTCTGCCCATTGGTACTGAAATCGGCGTACGCAATGGCGGTCAATCGCCCGGAAGTCCGATGCAATCGCGTTTCCAGCACACCACTGAATATGCGATACAGAGGGAGTTCACGCGCGCCACTACCCTGATCGCAATCCCTGCGCCTGGAGAATATGTGCAGACCGTCCGAACTGAAGCCTGCATTCTGCAAAGCACAGGGCGCCGCCTGAATCGGTCGAATAAAGCGACCGGAGGGCAAATCCCAGATGTAGGCCCGGCCGGTAGAGACCGTCAGTAATTGCCGCCCGTTACTGCTGATATCCATAGAAGTGACCGCTCCGGGAGTGCGCAGGGCAAAACGAGCCGCTGCCGCAGCTTCCGCTCTGAATCCCGGAAGGACCAACAGCAACGCGCCCAGGGCCGGTAATAGTGCCGGCCGCGTCAGCTGGCAAACACGGTTAAATTTCACTTGCCGGGGGTTCGATTGTTCAGGGATCATAATTGCGTCCAGAATCTACGTATAATCAGCAGTGCCGCGACTACGAAAATCTTGCCGCGTCTTCGCCGACTGCCTTAAGAGTGTTGTATGACATCAATAACCCGGATCGAACCGATTCAGCGCTACCACAGCACCCATCACATTCGCTGCGTAACCGCAGCCGCCCTGTTTGATGGTCACGATGCCTCTATTAATATAATTCGGCGATTATTACAATCTTCCGGCGCAGAAGTTATCCATCTGGGTCACAATCGCAGTGTTCGGGACGTGGTCGAAGCGGCTCTTCAGGAGGATGTGCAGGCCATAGCCATTTCCAGTTACCAGGGCGGGCATATGGAATACTTTCGCTATCTCCGGGAGTTGCTCAACGAACGCGGCGGTCGGCACATTCAGGTCTTTGGCGGTGGGGGCGGTGTGATTGTTCCCGATGAAATCGCCGAACTGGAACGCGATGGTATTGCCCGTATATTTTCACCGGAGCACGGTCGACAGATGGGCTTGCAGGGCATGATCAACAGCATGCTGGAAAGCGCCGATTTCAACACCTGCCCCGAGTTGAACGGCCATCTCCAGCACTTGAATGATTTCCATCGTCTGGCCCGGGCCATCACGTTTGTAGAGAATCATGGTCACACGAATAATATTGGATTGCCGGCCCTGGATACTACACAGCGGTCCACCCCGATCATCGGTATCACCGGGCCGGGCGGCGCGGGCAAATCTTCTCTCACCGATGAATTGTGTCTGCGTTTCTTAGAAGAAAATCCGGATATGCGTCTGGCCATTCTGGCGGTAGACCCTACCCGGCGCAAAACCGGAGGCGCGTTGCTGGGCGATCGGATTCGCATGAACGCCCCCGCTCTGTTTCCTGATCGAATCTTTATGCGTTCGTTGGCCACCCGGGATACGGGTCGCAGC
>JAGRMX010000460.1 GCA_020441025.1 Leptospiraceae bacterium | reverse complement strand
CGGCACATCGCCGATCCAGTTCCGCCAGTTCCCGGGATCGATCCGGCGGGGGAATAAAGCGACCGGTGTACGCCAGCACACCGGTCTGGTAATAACAGTACGCCCTGCCCGCTCCCAGTACCAACAGCGGCCAATCTTGTGGTGCTTGTCCGGCCTTTGACGATGTTATCACTTATCCGTTATTCAGCACAAGTTCCGCGTTACGCATACGCACATTGTCATAAGCTTCTTTCAACGAACCCAGCCCGATGTATAAAAATCCGGCGGCATAGATCAACAGGAACGGCACCAGAAAAACACGTTCAATTACAAACGACTGGTACACACAAACCAGGCAGTACAGACCCATGAAAATTTCAAGAATAACCAACGGATCAAGCGGCAGTCGATATCGATTTCGCGATTGAATCACATCCGAGCGAGATTCGATGCGCAGCTTCGGAGTACGCTTGAAGCTGGATTGAATACCGAGAATAGCTTCCAGGTACGCCCTGGTATTTACGACGGCGATGCCCGTTCCAATCATCATTAAAACCGGCAGATATAGAATCCGGGTCTTCCAATCCGGATACAACTCACGCTGTGAATATGTATAAAATACCAGCGGACCGAAAGTACCCAGACTCAGAAATGTCGCCACGGTGAACAGAGACACCAGCGAAACATCGCGCAGATCATAGGAACTCCAGGATTGCATGGTCAGCACCGGCAACAGCAACAGAATATTCAGAATCATCAGCGGGTGCACCGAATAATTCAACAAATGGATCAGTGCTTCGGTTTTGATCTTCCAGTTGAAGCCCGATTTCCAGATACGCGGAATCAACTTCATGGCGGTTTGCAATGAGCCTTTGCACCAGCGAAATTGCTGCGATTTGAAGGCATGCACCGTGGCCGGAATCTCGGCGGGATTCACAACGTCCTTAAAGTATCTGAATTTCCAGCCCGCCAGTTCGGCCCGGTAGGACAAATCAAAGTCTTCGGTCAAAGTGTCCGATTGCCAGTCGCCCGCATCCAGTATACATTGTTTGCGCCAGATTCCACCGGTGCCGTTAAAATTCATCCACAGTTCGTTCGCATTGCGAGCCACCTGTTCAATCACGAAGTGTCCGTCAATTCCGACCGACTGGGCCCGGGTCAATACGCTGTAATCGGCGTTGATATGACCCCAGCGCGATTGTACCATACCGATCTCCGGATCGCGAAAATAAGGCATGCACTTGACCAGGAAGTCCCGGGCGGGCATGAAGTCCGCGTCAAAAACGGCGACAAAATCGCCTTTCGCCAGAGTCAGGCCTTCTTTCAACGCTCCGGCCTTATGCCCTTTGCGGTTGGTGCGATGCAGATGATGAATATTAAATCCTTTCCGACGATACCCTTTGACCAGTTGCTGAATTTTTACGTAGGTTTCGTCCGTGGAATCATCCAGCACCTGGATTTCCAATTTGTTGCGGGGCCATTCCATGTTAACGGCGCATTCAATCAATCGATCTACAACATAGTACTCATTGTAGATTGGCAATTGAACCGTAACTACCGGAATGCCGGCGGACCGGGCACCCTTGAGCCGGATGGGCGGGTACTCCACATCCGTCCCCGAATCACAATACTGATTGCGATTGCGGTACAGCAGCACCATAATATACGAATGCAATCCAAACAGGAAAAGCAGCGCGATATCCAGCGCGAAGACTACAATCAAAGCAATTGCGATAGTATCAGCTATGAGGGTATACGTGTTCATAATTTTTATACAATTTATGCCATGTCACAGGGTCGGAGCGGCGTTATTCGATGAAGCCTTGAATAATATACTTTGCAAAGCGGGCCGCCCATCCCGTGGGACAGGCAGGTAACAGAAATGATAAAAAGGCAGGTTTTTGAACCGGGGTTACGCGTCAAATCTTATTTCGCGCCACAGTCTCGATCTTGCGGATTATTCTCACTCCGCAGAAGCAATCGACTGACGGTTTGTCCGCGATAGTCGCGGTCTTCCGAAAAATGAATGCGTAAGTCGTCGCTTCCGACGTGGGGTTGTGGAAAGCGATAGGGCCGCGGCCCCTGCACATAGACCTGGTACTCGGTTTCCTCCATGTCGGCGACGCATTCGATTAAGTTATCTGAATCGCCACCGTCATCGGTGTGATCTGCTGCCGGGGATGACGGCAATGGACGATAAAACATTTCAAAAAAGCGATCGAGCGCCGGGTTGCTTCCATCGCGCTGCCAGAAAGAGAACGGCGGGTCCAGAAATAGAATCGCCCGGGGAGCATGTTTGCGAATCCAGGCCGGCATGCGCCGAAAATCGCGGCGGTGAATTTCCACCGGGAATCGTTCTTTTTGAATGAGCTGAATCAAATGTCTCAGACGCCCGGAATCGACCTCGCACAGATGCACCGGATGGTAGCCTCGACTGGCGGCCTCAAATGCCATCTGGCCCGATCCCCCGCATAGGTCAAAAAAAGCGGGCAAATCCCCGGCGGTCTCGGACTGCGCCGATTGGGCGGCCATTAACTGAAACAGAGCTTCTTTGATCAGAGCCGGGGTAAAGTGGCCCTGCCCTCGCACATCGGGCGGCAGGGGGATGCGCCGACCGCGATACTTTCCCTGTTGGATTCGAATTGCTTCCAATGTAATGGCAGGTGTACGGAGTTAAAGTAAGTCACAAAAGCGGCGGACGACGGTCCGGATGGTCACACTCAAAAGCGTCGACGGCGATAGTAACGTTCGTCCTTCATCCGGATCAACTGTCGCCATTGGCCGGTGTAGATGATGGTCAGGACGACACCGAGCAAAAACGCCACTACGATTACTTTATACAATTCTACGCTCTGGTTCCAGAAAAGGAACTGCAATGTAACCGGTTGTGGATTCCCGATAATCAACAGCACCAGACAAAAGGCGCCGATCAAGAGTAATGTAAGCCGAATGGGTATCAAAGTTATAACTGAGTCACGTTTGTACTACCGCACATGG
>JAGRMX010000045.1 GCA_020441025.1 Leptospiraceae bacterium | reverse complement strand
GTTGTTCGGGAAAGCGTGATTGTATCGGGCTCGGAAGCGCCTTCCAATCGACTGGCCACATTGACCGTATCGCCCCATAGATCGTACGTGAATCGAGTGCGACCTACTATGCCCGCCATCACAGGGCCGGTATGAATCCCGATGCGGATGAACCAGGGAATCGCCTCTTCCGTACGCAGCGATCGAATGCGTTCCAGTATCTTTAAATTTCATCGCTCTTCTTCCGGTCGTAATTGTGATAGTGATTAATACACCGGCATGCCTCAGAGCGCCAGTGCATTTTCTCAGGATTGCCTGGAAGATTTTCAGAGCAGGCGAATCGCCTTTCATTACCGCAAAGCTAAAGAATTTTTAAGACGATTTTTAAGTGGAATGGCGCCCTGTACCGGTCGACGACGCGTACATCAGCGTACTATATCAAAACCTTGCATTCAAATCCGCGCGCTTATCACGCACATGATTCAATACAGCGGTTCATACAGAGGACCTTTGCGGGATAAATAGCCGAATCCAACGCCGTACAGATTGGCGGTGGGTATCTCCGCCGATAAGTCGCTCCAGTTCACCCCGTCGGAAGAAATTATAACACGTGGGGCTCCGCTATGCCCCACGACCACGAACAATCCATCACCATAAGTTGCGGCCTGCAGCGTGCCCGCTCCGGAAGTGAAACGCGTGGTCCAGGCGGCACTATTGAGTGCAGCGGCGCCCCGAATCGTCCCGCTGAGTCCGGTAATGATATACGTACCATTGCCGTAAGCCGCTCCGAATATATTCGAAGAGCCCGGGCCGACCGCACTCCAGCTACCGGCTGTCGCGTCCGCCGATGCTCCCACGTAACCCCCGGTGCCGGCCGCAAAAAATTGCGAATCATCCGAGGCGACTGCGAAATAATTACTCCCACAACCCGCGCTGGAATCTTGCCAGGTACCCATATCGGCGCTATCCGAATACCAGGTGTTACAGGTATTGGCAACGGCAACGAAACGGCCGCGGGCATACTCGATTCCGGCGAAGTTAACACCACCCGTAAAAGTAACGTTTATCCAGTTATCCAGATTGTCCTCTTCCGCGTAATATACAAGTGCTCCTGAGCCTACCAGTACAAAGCGTTTCTGCGCATAGACTATATCCTCAATATTTCCGGCTATGCTATTGGTGTGTTGTGTCCAGGTGCCGGGTTCACCTTCCGGCGAAGACCATATCTGATTATTATCACCCACGGCCACAACGCGGTTGTTACCAAACGCTACGGCGTTCATCTGATCCGTTGTGCCGGGTGACGTATCGACCCAGCTACCGGAAAGACCGGAATTGGAATAATACATGGCACCGCCGGCGCCGAGCGCAATGAACCGTCCGGGGGTTTTAAACGTCAAATAAGCCAGCCAGAGCAAATCGTTGCACACCAGATCGTTTTCATTGCAGGCCGTATCGTGCGCATAGCAGGACGGCAGCATAACGGTAAGCACGATGGTGAATAAGACAGACTTGATTCGATTCATACGATATTGCATGAAGAAAAAATATTCCTGACTTCATCTTACAGGAATAAAATAATAAATCCAGAACAAAAATAAGATTCAGAAAAAGAAATCAACTTTATGGAATAATCGCCAGCCACGGCCTGATCCGCAGAAGATTTAGCGAGCATACTGAATCTACAATTCATCAGCTTCGTGGACCGAGGTCCATCGGTCCCATGGATTACAGGACTATCCGCCAAATGACTGCAGTCGCAATAATCCACACGGTTAACGGAAAGAATTAGGCAAAATCATATTGCAAAATTTAATCAGTAAATCGAACTGATCTTCCATGCAGGTCGTCAGTAATCAGAGGAGTTTCCCGGTTTGAAACCCTGCACCTTTCGCTTTACCACATCCATTGGAGCTGCATACTCATGCGAAACGCAAAAGCCCTGAATATTCTTTTAGTATTCTTATTATTCTCCGGCGCAATCTTTGCAGCCAACGATCCGCTTTTTGAAGCGATCGATTCCGGCGATCTGGCCGAGGTAAAGCGATTGGTGGAAGGTGGCGCCGATGTGAACTCGGTTAACGTGGACGGTTACCGATCCGCGCCGCTGGCGTGGGCCTGCGCAAACGGTGCTTTTGAAATCGGACACTACTTACTGGAAAAAGGCGCCGATCCCAACGGTAGCACCACCTACGATACGGCTCTGTGGTGGTGTGCATATCAGTTGAACAAAGGTTACAGTGAAGAAAAAACAGTGCGACTGTCGCGTGCCATTCTGGAAGCGGGTGGTGATGTGGATTATTTAAAAGAACCGACCAATAATGGAACCGCTTTGATGGCCGCCGCCGGTAACAATTCCCGCCTGCTTGTGGATTTGCTTCTGGAGTATGGCGCCGATCGCAATCTAAAAGACGACAACGGCAAAACGGCCGCCGATTGGGCCGAGCAGTCCGGGCACATTGAAATGGCTAACTACTTGCGCGGCGAATCCAACGACGAATATCGCCGGAGCCTGATATACGCGGTCCGACAGAACGATCTGAATCGTGTTAAGCAATTGGTCGAAGCCGCAGACGGAGTCGCAAGACTGATGCTCGTCAATAAGCAGGAAGAGCAATCTCAGCGCACTGCTCTACACTATACCGCTATGGAAGGATACTATGAGATGGCGGTGTATCTGATCGAAAACGGTGCCGACATTAATCGGCCTTCGCTGGGCAACTTTACGCCTTTGATAACGGCCGCCGCATACGGCAAAGATCGCATCGCACGTCTCTTAATTGATCGTGGCGCGAAGCTGGACGCCGTGCAGAGCAGCGGATGCGCGAGCGGCTACACGGCACTGCTCTGGGCCCTGGAATATTCAAATGCGGATCTGGCCGGTTATATGCTGGATAAAGGCGCCGACCCGTATGCTTCGTATAATCCCATCTGGGTGGCTATCGGTAATCATCAAATGGTGCGCACATTGGTCGACAGATTTCAAATCCGTCCGGACGAACGGGTGTTCAACTATCTACGCAGAATTGAATCCGAACGTCCCGAAGATTATGATCAATATCCCGACTACTACCGACAATTGTCCGAAACCCACGCATATCTGAAGCAAAAATTCCCGCAACTGGCCGCCATGCGATCGCGCGGACCGGCTAACAATCCGTTTGAAAATAATGACGAACTACAGGCAACCTTCGAGCCGATTGATATTCGGCGTCAGAATCGTGACAATTGATTCGGTTGAGAATGCAAAAGAGTGATCAAGCACAGGGGTTATCTGGCATCTTCCGCTTTCATTTATCAAAGGGTATTATCATAGTAATGTGACCGCAGAAGGGCCGCTGTACGTATTGAACTTCGTCTTCAGCCTGTTCGTTTTTGTGATTCTGATGAATTGGTTGTATTATAAGACCGGTCGAAATATTCTGATCTCCGTAATTTTCCATTTATCGGTGAATATCAATAATGAAATTTTCGCCACGCACCCGGACAGCAAATTCATTCGAACATTTTTACTACTGATCGATTCGGTGTATGTATTGATAAGAGATAGAGACATGTTTTTTAACAAGGACACCTATTATTGATTCGGAGCGCACAGATTTGCGAAGCAAGCCTGTCCCCCGGTCGCCGACATGACCGTCACGGCGGCGGAAATTCATCGGTGAATCGAATCGTCTGCGGCTTGCTCCCGCTCTTGCCGAATTTGTGCTTATCGGCGCCGGTCAGAATGCGGGTTTGGACGGATTTGAATGGCGATTCTTTTTTAGCCGCAGCTTTCTTCAGTGTTTTCTTTTTTACACTTCGATCTATTTCCAGTCGCTGCACCCGGACAACCTGTTTTTTGGGAACCTGACCGGAGACGACGACCTCTGAAGACGAGCGCGCGAAATTACTGGCTGTATTTCCCAGTTCCGCGCGCCCGGGGGTATCCTCAAAACTGAATACAGCCAGTTCCGTTTCTGGCGGTACATCCACCGTTGCGACGCGCGCAGCCTCGCCTTTTTTTCGTTCTTTAAGGGCCCACTTTACGGCTTTGCGCTTGCTGGAGGTAAACGAAACGTATCTGGATTTGCCTCCGCCACCCACATGTTCCGCGAGTGTCCGCGATTTAAGTCGGGCGTTAAAGGGCTTAATGCCTTTTTTAGCCGGGTCTTCATCGGGACGCAACGCACGATACAATCGGACCCTGTCTTCGTCCGGGGCGTCGCTATCATACGCGTCGGATTCATCCGAATCCGCATGGTGCGGCCATTCGGTTCCACGCGGAATAAACGCACCCTGTGAAAACGGAGAGTCCTCATCCACAAATTCGCGCTTCGCCTTCGACTTTGCTTTTTTACGTGACGCCTGTCGATCCGCGCTCTCGGACGCAAATGCCCGCGCGGCTTTTGAATCGCTTTCTGATCGTGTCCTTTTTTTAGGCGGCATATGTACCCGGCCTCTCAGCTCTGCCCGATAGCCAGCGCGAACAGCGTATAGGAATTCGACTGTTGCGCGTTTACCGGTTCAATCACCATTTGCACACGGTTGGTACCGACCAGCAGATAATCATGAAAATTTATGGATGTGAAATCCTTATTGCGCAGATCAATGCTGGACACGTTATTCTGACCGCCCTCGCCTTCCAGGCTGTCTATATACAGATACCCGTTCCACTTCTCATTCACGGTCCACTTGATTGTGCAGGGACCGCCGGACGCGTTGATCCAATGCATCAGATAAAGGGAATACTCAACGGAAGTATCCGCAATCTTAAACGTCACATTCAACACCGGGTTAGTTTTAAAGCTGGTGGTCATGATCGCATCAAAACCGTTGCCATCCACCTGCACGTTATTGGCGGGCGAAACGATTTTAAAATTCGCGGTGGATGCGGTGGGCGGATAGGTAAAGCTGTTAGCCAGAAAGCCGATGGCGGCGCCGTTGCCCGCATCGTCTTTGCTGATGGGATTTAAAGCCAGCTGACTCAAAACCAGCGCGCCCGTATTGTACTGAGCCTGATTCGCATTCGAAGCGGATTGCAGGGTCGCGGCGATCGAATCGCCGGAGGCGCGATGGCTGGCGGTATAACTGCTGGTGGTATGCGATATGGTAATGGTCTCGTCTGCGGTGATTCCATCCGGGTAATCGACCAACCAGACCGCCTGCATGGTGAAATCCAATCCGAACAGGGAAAGCTGACTGGGCGGCATAACCAGCTTGCCATTCAGCATGCGATCCACAACAAAACCGGGCAGATCGATATTGCTTCCATCCGAAGATTGATTGAATAAAATCACGTCCCAGGGATAGCTCTGACCCCATACCCAGGTGGGCGCTACGGAGTCTTTATCGGTATAACCGTAGGAACTCCAATCCTTGACGCTCATGGAATCGCTTTCACCGGTTTCGGTCGCCGCCGATTGACCGGTCCCGCTGGCGGCCGATTTAAATTTGCTATCCTCCCAGGAGTGGGAATAATCCAGGCTGATGCCTCCCACGGGCAATTCACCGAAAAATCCCGCGTTTACATTCACTCCGAAAGTATTCACATTCGTATTGCTGGACCCGCTGCTATTTTCATGCGTCGTAGAACGGGTGTTTCCGGAACTGGAACTGGTGGAAGTACTGACCGACGAATTCAGTGTACGCGGAAAAATTTTTTTTAATAGAACTGTAGCGTTGTTATTCGTCCCGATTTTAATTTCATTCAATAATATAGCCGGATAGTTTTCGTACGAGCTGGAAGAAGTCGGTCCCGGCGCGGGTGGACTATTATTAGGGATGATGATGCGCTGTTGCATGAGAATCATGTAGCCCAACACGCTATTCAGGTTGGTAACATCAATGCGTCGATAGATTTCATAGCGAGCCACCGACTTTCCGAACACCGGCCCCGAACTGCCGTTTTTTAAGTCGGTATTCTCAAAGTAAGTGTAAAAACTCCGCAGTGTCTCAGCCATACCTGTGCTCATATTTTGCCTCGATGTAAAAAACAGATTTTTTATCGAATCGTTCACTGATCATGAAAAATGTAAATAGCCGGACCGGGCCGCGAACGTCCATGCCTGCCCGACTGCCCGGCCATTCCGGGCTGACCTGCTTTGGCGCGTTGTGTAGATTGATCGGCAGGAACAGATTTACTCTGATAGTGAGCGCCATGCTTGCCACCGTTACCACCCATTCCGCCGACGCCGCCCTGGCCGCCCGAACCACCACAACTTGCTAATGAAACAGGATCAAGTTGAGCGCGGTATGTTGCGGGAATTTGAATAAAGATATTTGAAGCGAGCCCACCATGGCCGCCATGACCGCCGTCGCCGCCATGACCGCCCTTGCCACCGGCACCGCCGCGACCGCCCGGTCGCGTAAACTGTACGGAATGCAAGCCGTCAGCGCCGTCGCCGCCATGGCCGCCGCTACCGCCCGGTCCACCGGCGCCGCCCGGCTGACCGTCACCGGCCTGCGCGCTGATTCGCAAACTGCCCGGCGCAAAATCGCGCAGCGCTCCGATACGCAGATCGGCCAGCATGGCGAGACCGCCGTTTTGACCGTGACCGCCGGAACTTCCGGCCGAACCATCGGCGCCATCGGCACCGTTTAAATCACTGCTAACATTCGTCGGAAGCGGACCAAATGGGGATGGATGCGCGCTGTCCGATCGATTGTGTTTTGCGTGACGACCGTCGATACCGGCGCGGCCCGAAAACGCCGGGCGATTGCGGATGGCGCTATAAGCCGGGTGTCGCGTTCCACGGATGCGAATTTCAAAAGCTGCTTGATTGGCCAGCCGCCGCTTCGAATCGGAAGACAACAGTACAATCTCATTCACTTCAAGAATAAAGACATTACCATGCACTTCCAGAACCGCGCCGGGCTCCACCAGCAGGCGATCGATTTTTGCGTAAACATACAGCTCTTCGCGTAACGGCAGACCCGGCCAGGTGGTATGGGATACGGTTACGTCAAAGACATCATTGCCACCGATGCGATGTTCGGACTGACGAATAACCTTTACATGCAGGGGCAAATGAACCGCATGCGCTTTGAGATCACCAGGAGTAAGATAGCCACCCGCCAGAACATATTCCTCACCACGGTCATGCATTCCCAGAGGCAATCGGCTTCGAACCTGGTGACCGGTGGCGCGCGTATACACGGCGCTGCGCTGCCGACGTATTTTGGCGCTGGAGGGGCCTAACATTCGCCGTGCGACTTCAAGCGAAGGAATTTCAACGTAATGCGTACCAAAACGCCAATCGGAGACATGTCGAGGAAGACCGTTGTCTTCATCATCACTATCGTTAATCCCGGCGAATGTCGTTGCGGTTTTCACTTAACCGCTCCTCAGGTGTAGTTAATTACGAACTGTCCCGGTGCGCCGGTCTTTTGAGACGCGTTTCCCGGTTTGCCATCGTCACCACTTGATGCGCCCGACCCCTCACTCCCATCGCTTTTGTGTTTTCCACCGGAGCCACCCTTGCCAGGCGAACCGGGAGAACCACCCTTTCCGGGATTACCGCCCTGGCCCGGTTGAGCCGCCTGCGGGAGTGTCTGTAGTATGGATTTACTGGCGTTGGGAAACGTAATCGAAATCCCCTGCCCATCGACGGCATCGCCGCCGTCACCGCCATTGCCACCCAATCCGCCTTTACCGGCGTTGCCGCCATTGCCGCCGTCAGTTCCTTCGGCCCCGGAGTCGCAACCATGACCACCATCGCCGCCATCCTGGCCCTGACCGCCGTCGCCGCCATTGCCACCATTTCCGCCCGGACCGGACATGGTAAAAACAACGAAAGGGATCTGGCTGGCCGGATCGACCGCGCCAATCGAAATCGAGGCGGGTAGATTGGAATGGCCGTTGTCACCTTTACCGCCATTCCCACCTTGATTGCCTTCTTTGCCATCGTCTCCTTTGCCGCCGTCCGATGCGCCGGTGCAGATGCCGGGCGTGGGCGCCGATGCGTTCGATCCATTTTTAGCGGGATTCTTATAAGCCTCTCCATTCCCGCCCACATCTCCGGTACGGCCTTGCTGTCCGAGTATACCCACCAGATACTGTTCTTTGCCACCATGCTGAGTTAACAGATTATCCGCTTTAATGTACAGCGATGTGGTAATGACCGTTAAACTTCCGCCGCTAAACACCAGCGTGCCGGCATTGATCGAATAAGGACTGGCCGCCGGCCCTACCACCTGGTCCGAGTTAATGACAATTTGATTGCCCGATGTAACCGCCACTCGCACGGGAAATATTTGCGTCGCGTATTCTGTATCTTCCGCTGTCAGCGCACGATTCCCGTAAACATAATGGGTAAGATTACGCATCCGGGGATGATTCAGCCCCGTTCCCGTGTCCCCATCGCTGGGGGCGCTCAGGGAAAAGGCGGTACGTTGCTCCTCCGTCAATCCCGCGCCGAAAAAATTCTTAAATTCTTCTATAGTCGCGAACGTTACATGCGAAGTTATCGTTTCGCCCCGTTGCAATGCTTCCACATCCTGACCGAGTTGCCTGGCTCTATCCAGATAATTCATGGCTGATCCCCATTATGTTAATTTCTGATACAAACAACGCATTTCTAACGCCGCTTTTGATCACGCCTGGAAGGATCGTCAATCGCTTTTATAATTTTTGTCTTTCTGAGTTATATATCGAGCTTTCCTTCGTTATTGTGCAATGACCGGGACGTAGTAAGGCGGAATCGCATTAAGATATTAAAAAGACTTCGAATGCTTATCCGGGAAAGAGCAATCGAAGGCTACTTGCGCATCAAATTGCGAATAAATCCGTACCGGAGCGTTGATAAAATAGTTCGAAATTGTGGATGGATGTCAGTCCAGGCCGCTGCTGAGAATTCCAGAGCAATTCGCACCGATAGTCGAAGGATAGATTCAACCAAGAGCGGACGCGTTATAAACGGTGCCGCTTGCATGTTCCCCCCAGAGCTACCCGATTCAACCGGGTTGTACGGTGACTTCGGTCTTCACACTGTTGGCAATCATGCAGGCCGAATGCGCCTTACGATGCATGCCTTCCAACTTACTCGCATCGGGCGCATTGGCATTATCCTGAAACGTGACTTTTGGTCGCAGTACCACTTTCGTAACCGCCATGCGCCCTTCCGCGTTTTTTTCCAGTGTGGCCACGGCCGAATCGGTGTACTCGGCTACCGGTAATCGCATTTTTGCCGCTACGGCCAGAAAGGTGAGCATGTGGCAACTGGCCAGGCTGGCCGCCAGCATTTCCTCGGGATTGGCATACTCGGCCCGGCCGTAAAAATCGGGGGCGGCGCTGCCGTTCAGGGTCTGGCCGCCTTCAAAGTGGAGCGTATGTGTACGATCGTAAGTCTCGGTTTTAAATTCTTCGGAACCGGCTTTCCAGTTGATTTGCACGCGATGTTCGGACATGGATCAATTGGAATTCCGCCTGCCGGGTATGTCAAGTAATCGCGTTGTTTATTGATTGCATGAACTTAAAGGCCAATACCCGAAATGCACGCACCAGAAAAAGATTGCCACATGCCGGCGAATCAGTCAGCGAAGCTATTATGATCAGTCGATTTTTTAGAATCTCTGCTTCACTTCTGGTTCTGCCTGGAACGAATTCGGCCTGCATTATTCGGACATACGAACAAAAAGATCTGGCTCCCGATAGCAAAGTGCATGTAATCGCCGACGGTCGCGTTTTTATAGAATCGATCGGCGACCATCAATTGAGCGTGGAAGATCATGATCGCGTTACGCATTACTACCTGCGACCGGGTTATATCAAGTTGACCGTCAGCTATTTCGATCCGGAATACGATGTCTGGACCAGTTCCAGTCACGATTTACCGGTTGAATTTGACGGTCTACCGGGAGAAACTTATTACCTGTGCCCGCGCGTTTTTCCCATACAGTTGGAAGGCGATAAACAGATAACCGGCTGGGAACCGCTGATCGGTCATCAGAGTCCGCCCCGCGAATGCGGCCCACTGGAAGCTCATCGTAAATTCTGTATTCTTGACGGTTTATGATAACGGTTTTTTAGAATAGCCCGCACAAACATTTATCATAAAATAAGAGTAACGGGTATTGAATACTATTTATGATTGCACAAACAATGTATGTTCTGGCCGTACAGGACCTGGAAGCTTCGGCCGCCTATTACCGCGACATACTCGGATTTAAAATCTTTGAAGTCGGCGATCCAGGCTGGCGTATGTTTCGGCGCGACCAATGTAGAATCATGGCGGGGCTTTGCCCGGACGCATTACCGGCCGGCGAACTGGGTGATCATTCCTACTTTGCCTATTTGATCGTAGACGATGCCAAACAGTTTTACTCGGAATTGACCGGGAAGGATGTCGATTTGATCAAGCCTTTACGCGATGAGCCCTGGGGTATGCGCGAATTCGGCCTGCGCACCATCGACGGACATCGCATCATGATCGGTCAGGAATTATCGTAAAAGTTTTCCGTAATTCGATTCACTTCGCGCCGGGTGCACCTTTTTCCATCCAGGTACGCGGCAAAGCACCGCTGCTGGCTTCATGTACAATGCGCAGATTTCCCGCCGGATGCACGGCAATGGCCGTCCATTCTTCTACATGCACAACTTCGGCCGGCCCTTCATCGCGCGATTCGATCTTGATTTTCCAGCCCATACCGTCTGCTATTGATTCGCCGGTTGGAATACGGGCGCAATGATTGCCGCTAATTGAGTCGATTGCATCGAGGGTCAGCAATGGAAAATTACCGAACGCTTCTCGAGCACAATGATTGGCCAATTGGATGAAACCTTCCAAATTCTGTTCTTCAAATTCAAGAATGGTCGTATCCAGCCAGCGGGAAACCTTCGAACGACTGTGATTGGAGAGTCGCTTGCCGACCGTATGCCACAGAGTTTTATCGCCCTGAAAAAGCGGAACAAGCGAAAATGCTATCAAATAGGATATGTACGACCGATCATTCAGAAACTCAATCAGCAGATCCGGACTATGAGCCTGGATAAGTCGATCAATGCCCTGCTTGATTATTTTCACATCATCAGCCCTTAAAAGATCCCGGATTTCTTCTGACTGCGATTTCACAAAACTGCCCCGACCGATTCTGCTTCCAATCGAGCGGTCTGTCAATCAGGTTCAAACCCGGACTCAAACAAAAATAATCGGGAATGCTGCGGCATTTTCCAGGTGTATGAATTAGAAATATTTTAACTCGCCCGCACAGTTTAATTGATGTCTCAAGCACCGGACTTTTATTGCCCGCACAATCAGGGAAATGAAATCCACAGGAATACGGTCAGCATTTAGGACTGGGTGACATGCGTAAACTGAGCAAAGTCTCATTCTGGAGCATGGTTGTGAGTGCCCTGCTCTGGTTGTACAGTGGCTATCTCTGGGTTAACACTTCGGCGTTGTTTAAAGATTTGCAGATGCCTGTGCATTCCTTTCCATCCGAAGAAATTGCCCGCGAGTGGCAATCGGAAGTGGCCGCTACCGAGCGGTGGAATGCCAGAGCCCAATGTGGCTTAAAACTTTTTGGATATGCGACTCTTGTGCTGGCATTTATGGCAATCGGCAGCTATTCAATCGCAAATATTCAATCAAGTAGAGCCCGAAAAAATTAACAATCACAGAAACGGACGAATACTACATGATATACATCGTTAAACATTTCACAAATGATCATTAAACAGGCGCAAACCTGGAATGCTCAGTCGGCATGTTCATCAATTCAGTGTATCGGTTGTCGTTACGCATTGCTGTGCGTTGTCACCCACATTGAACTGCCCCACGTTGATCAGCGTTCCGTCGGAGTTTATCCGGACCATCTGGATAAAACCGGACGCAGCGGTTCGTGAAATGAATAAATATTTCCCGCCGGCATCGATGCAAATGGGAAAATAGCCTTGCGCTGAGGGGAAGACTGTAGTCTGTCTTGCAAAGTTAAGAACGCCAGACGGCAAGATACCGTATTCTTGAATCGAACCGCTATTGTCATTGGAAAGATACAAACGAGTGCCGTCCGGATGCAAAACCAGGTCGACGCTGCCGGCCATGCCCGTTGCGAGTGAACTGATTGGAGTCAGAGTTCCATTCTGAACATCCAGTGCAAAGGAGTAGATCCGATCCATATTGCCTGTCAGGAAAACGAATTCTTCCGCAACGCATCATAGACGACACCCTGCATTTCCGCTATATAACTAATAGAATCGGTGTTCTGTACCAAGACGCCAAAAAGCCGTTGCGCTTTGCCACCTTTAATTTCAGGCACCTGTTGCGCCCATCGGTGTACGCATGCCAGGCGGACGTAAACCCTAATTTGCATGTTTATAATATTTTTTTAGAGTTTGAAATACATGGAATCATGACCGCTTATAAGAATAACGATTTTACTTATTCCCGAAGGCCAATGCCAAACCTTTCCCGGCAAAGGCGCACTTTTCATTAACTAAAATTTGGTTCGACAGGCAAGATCCGCATCAGCAGGAATCGTCGTCAATGGCGGTAAAAAGCAGGTATTTCTCGCACTGGCCGGACTCGGATTGCATACAACTCAAATACAATGCTACCATAAAAGTGCGAAATTCTTTGTTTTGTTCATCAATTATGCGACATTCCTCTTCCCCGAAACAGGCCGTGCATAGCGAAAGCGCCAGCAGCATGGCAATCAGGACGGTACCGATCAGACTTTGAAATGCGTATCCGGTTTTACTGGCAACACTCATAGGCAATCCTTACCGATTGATTCCCGATCTCTTGTCGGTTATTCCGGATGTTCAATTTTTTTCTACAACGAGCTGCTGGAAAATTGAGCGTCCGATCTTTGATAACAATTTCCAAGAGCAATATAATAGGCGCTACACGTTACGATAAAGCTGTTTTCCAGGTAAATATTCTGTTCTTCTATTGTATAGCCATTTTTAATTTCTTCTGCTGTGAGCGACGGCGGACTGAGTTTTTGACTCAGAGCCAATCCACAGAACAATAATAAGTTTTGAAGACCGTAATCAGTGATTCCGTCTCCATGAATACACCTTTCGCGCGCCGAATCCGACGGATTGCCGATATTGCAGGCCCCGTTTATAATAGAGGCCAGAAGCATGAGGATCAGCGGAAATCCGTATTCTCGCAGCTTGCCGATATATCTGTTAATAAGTGCGTGTATAGTGCGCATGTGATTGTTCACGGCCTCTGACCGGACTTACAGTGGAATCTCAAGACGATTCATTTTTCAAAACATTTAAATTTAATCAGATAAAAAAACAATGCTAATTCAAATGGAGCGATTTGTAACTCATCGAAACGTAGTCCGATCCGGGCTTGTGTAAACACGGCAATGGCAAAAGAGTGTATAAACCACTCACTCCACATCCATCGCAATGATGGCCAAATTTTCATCGATGTTCGCGTCGCCGCCCGAGTACTCCGAAAAAGACGGCCTGAAATTATCGCGAATCTCGCCGTCCTGCATATGAAGCGGTTTTTTTTGAAATCGACAGACCGAGTCCGGCTCCGCCATACTGGCGTTCGGTAGAAGCGTCGGCCTGTTCAAACGATTGAAAAATAATCGACTGCTTATCAGCGGGAATGCCTATGCCGGTGTCGCTTACTTCGATTTCAATGTAATCGCGTTCGATGGATCAGGCCCGAACGGCAATACGGCCCTGCTCGGTAAACTTGACGGCATTGCCGATCAGGTTATGCAATATTTGCTGCAGCCGATTTTCATCCGCCCGCACCGGCGGTAAATCATCGGGCACGGCATTGATCAATTCAATCGGTCTTCTGGCAATCAACGGCCGCGATACCGCCAGCACCACGTCTACTATCGGATAAAGATCGATCGCTTTAAGTTGCAGCCGGATGTCATGATTACGCAGCTTGCTGAAATCCAGGATGTCGTTGATTAAATTCG
>JAGRMX010000459.1 GCA_020441025.1 Leptospiraceae bacterium | reverse complement strand
TCAGAAATTGAAATCGGTAACCGGTGAAGAAATGACCGCCAATATTCACCGGCTGATTCTGCTGAACAAGTTGACCGACGAACTGGATCTGGAAACGGCCCAGGTATTGCTGAAAACCGACTTGAAAAAAGTCCCGGATATCGAAAACGCCGCGCTGAGCGTGGACCAGTTAAACCGGGCCATCCAACAGGCCGGTCGTTTTGAAGATCGCGTACGACAGATTGAAATGGTGGCCGAAGCGCTTTCGTTTTTCTTTGCCCTCTCCAAACTGCCCATGATTCGACTGGTGCTGGCACCCATTAAAGTGGCCGCCTCAATGGTGGGCGCCCTGGAACTGGTGGGTACCATGGAAGCCGGATACAACATTTCTAAAAACATCAAAGATATGAAGCCGTTCACGGAAGCCTTCGTGGAACGCGAGAAAGAACTGCTGGCATCTCTGGCCAGTGTTTGATATATTCGTCCTGCAACTTTATCCCTGCCAGGGAATCCGGTGATTGGATCTGTTCGCACAATTACGACCGACCCGTAGTTCCGGAGCCTACGCGATTTGCGACAGACTCTTTTCACAGATTTGTAATATTCGGAGCAATCATGAGTGAAAGTACGACCCAGCGCAAAACCGGCAGTGAACGCGCCGAGAAACCGGGGGAGGCCAATGGTCGCAAGCCGGAAAAACGCGAGCATGGCGGCCACTGGAGCCTGAATAAAAACAATTATCAGCTCTTCATAAATCGGGAGCTATCCTGGCTTCAGTTCAATTCGCGCGTACTGGAAGAAGCCATGCGCAAAGATAATCCGCTGCTGGAACGCCTGAAGTTCGCGGCCATTGTCGAATCCAATCAAATTGAATTCTTTATGATCCGCGTGGCCGGTTTGAAACAGCTGGTCGCTTCATCGGTGAAAGAAATCCAGATGGACGGACGTACTCCGCTGGAAACCATCCAGGAAATCTCCCGGGTGGTGCATGAAAAAGAAATCAATCTGTATCGCGCCCTGCGTGACATCATGGCGGGATTGGAAACATATCACATTCACATTGTGCAGCATTTCGAAGATTTAAATCGTTACAAAAAAAAATTCGTGGCGGATTACTTTAAGAAAGAAGTCTTTCGGGTACTCACGCCCATGGCCATTGACCCGGGGCATCCCTTTCCCCATCTATCCAACGATCGTTTGTATCTGGCGGTCACCCTGCGCCGCAAAACCGCTCAGAGTAAACAGCGTGATACGTACGCCATCATCGAAGTGCCTTCGGTATTAAATCGCTTTCTGGAGCTGCCGGCCAAAAAGAGCAAGTCCGAGACCACCCGCCGGTTCATTCCGCTGGAAGAAGTGGTCAAGATGCATGTAAACGATTTGTTCGCCGGCACCAGCATTAAATCCATTCACGGCTTTCACCTGATTCGCAACAGCGATCTATCCATCGATGAAGTCGTTTCCGACAATCTACTATCGACCATCGAGGACGTACTTAAAAATCGACGTTGGGGCGAAGCCGTGCGCCTGACCTATCGCCGGGGCATGCCCGAAACCATCCGGGAATTTCTGCGTGATCGACTGGACCTGGAGCCGTACGAAATGTATGAACGTCCCGGTTTGTTGCGTTTGCAGGACTTAATGGAATTGTACAGTTACGATTTCAACATACCGGCCCTGCGCGACCGTGATTTTATTCCGCGCAACGCCATTCCGCTGGAAAGTCCCGATTTAATTTTTAAAGCCATACGAAAAAAAGATCATCTCCTGCACCATCCCTACGATTCGTTTCAGCCCATCGTGGATATGTTGCAGTTCGCGGCCCGCGACCCAAAAGTACTGGCCATCAAGCAAACGCTCTATCGCACCGGACGCGACAGCCCCATAGTAAAATCGCTCATCCAGGCCGCGGAGAACGGCAAACAGGTAACCGCTCTCGTGGAACTCAAAGCCCGCTTTGATGAAGAACGCAACATTGAGTGGGCCAAACAAATGGAAAAACACGGCGTACACGTGGTGTACGGTCTGGTGGGTTTGAAAATTCACGGAAAAATGTTACAAATCATACGACGGGAAACCAATGGCGTGAAGGCCTACTGTCATCTGGCTACCGGCAACTACAATCCCGTAACCGCGCGGCTGTATACCGACTTCGGACATTTCACCGCCGACCCGGAAATCAACGACGATGTAACCAATCTGTTTCATTCTCTGACCGGATACGCCACCCTGCCGAAATTCAGCAAGATCGCGGCGGCGCCCATCAACCTGCGTGAAAACGTCATGCGCATGATCAATCGCGAAATCAGCAACGCACGCGCAAAAAAGCCAGCGGTCATCCGGGCCAAAATGAATTCGCTGGTGGACGCGGACATTATCCTCGCGCTGTATCGTGCCTCCAGGGCCGGCGTCAAAATCGAACTGATTGTGCGGGGCATCTGTTGTCTGCGACCCGGCATCAAAGGACTGAGCGAAAACATCACGGTTTATTCCATAGTCGGGCGCTTTCTCGAGCACAGCCGGATTTTCTATTTCGAAAACGCGGGATCGCCGAAAGTGTATCTTTCGTCTGCGGACTGGATGCCGCGCAATCTGAATCGGCGTGTGGAGATATTATTTCCGATTAACGACGCGGATCATATCCAGCGAATCGTAAGTATCATGGATACCACCAGCCGGGATAATCATAACAAGCGCGTGTTAAATCCGGACGGCAGTTATACTCGCATCAAACCGGGTACGAATGAAAATCGATTTTCGGCGCAACGTTATTTCCGGGAGGAAGCTCTGAAAGAATCGCGGCAAACCGAAAAGGATCGGCAGGTTCGGCGCAAAACCATTTTCCAACCGCTGACCAACCCGGAGATGATCGATGATAAAACGGTCCAGCACACTCCCGCAAAAGATCCGGAAGAGCCCCCCGCAAACGGCCAACCGCCGGAGGAATGACCGGGGAAACATTCGCATGCGATTGACGTTCCGCCCCCGCACGTGAATCTATGCGTAT
>JAGRMX010000458.1 GCA_020441025.1 Leptospiraceae bacterium | reverse complement strand
TTTATACTCGAAGGCAATCGGCGCATCGGATATATTTATATGCCCGCTTTTTATACCGAGTGGGAAAAGGCCGGCGCGCCGGGCAGCGCCAACGACGTGGCCCGTGAAATTTTAAAGCTCAAACAGGAGCGTATCGAGGGCCTGATCCTGGATTTGCGGGATAACGGCGGTGGTTCGCTACAGGAAGCGGCCGATCTGGCGGGAATATTCATCGATGAAGGGCCGTTGTTTCTGGCCCGGGATAATCGCGGGCGCGTCGATCTGATCAAGGATCCCAACCGGGGAGTAATCTATCGCGATCCGCTGCTGGTACTGGTGAATGGCAACAGCGCCTCGGCATCCGAGTTTTTTGCCCAGGCCATTCAGGATTATCGGCGCGGAGTGGTAGCGGGCAGCGCCACTTTCGGCAAGGCCACCTCTCAGATTGTGCTACCGTTACAGAGGTCGCGCGCGGAAGTAACTCAATACGTAAAATTGACCACGCATATGTATTTCGGATTGGACGGCCGGACCCATCAAGGTCGCGGTGTGCGCCCGGATTTTACGCTGGGAGATTCCGACGGACTTTCGGAACGGGAAGAAAGGTTGTTGAATTATCTGGAGCCACATTCGGTTGAACGCAACGTAAGTTACGACCCGTGGCCGTTGGTCGCACTGGATGACGCGCGCAATGCCAGCCGAGACCGACAGGCTCGTTCCGTCGGCTTCGAAACGGTCGGCCATCTGACTTCCGAACTGAAAGACCGTATGGAGGATCTGGATGAGGTGGATCTGGAATTGCATGCTTTCTTCGACACTCTGCATCCGCTCCAGGTTCTGGCGGAAAAGTATCGCACCGCCGCATACCGATCGCAGGATGTTTACCGGGTGCGTAACCATGCACATGAACAACGCATTGAATCCATGGACGACCATCGGCGCGAATTAAACACCGAACGGCGATCGGTCATTGCGGAAGACATTTATATACAGGAATCCTATTTTATATTGAATGACTGCATGGCGCTTTAATTAGATGTTATTTCAAAATCCGCCGTTCTCATAACCGCAGGGAGGCGTTTATGAGAGGAATTTTATAGAACGGAGCACCCTTTAGATGAAATCGATTCATGTCCCTTCTGTTTTTCATTCGCCCGTACTGCGCGGCCTGCCCGTTGCGATTGTCCTGCTTATGCTGGCCCACTGTGCCGGCAATCCGGTGCGGGATAAAGACCCGCAAAAAGCGCTGAACGACATGCAGGCCCTGAACGCATATACCCAACAAATCGCCAGCGATCTGCTGGCTTATGTGCAATCGACGGCCCACAGCCGCAATCCGGCCGAAATCAATCGCAAGCGACAGCAATTGCTGCTTACGGTCGAGAACGCCATTTTAAACGCCAACCAGGTGAATCCCTATAACGGCGACACACGCTATAAGGACGCGGTCGTTCTGTATTTAAATACAATGTATACGATTTTGCGGGAAGATTACGGCCGCATTGTGGACATGCAGGAAGTGGCGGATCAATCGTACGACGCCATGGAAGCGTATTTACTGGCCCGTGAAAAAGCCAGTGAGAAGTTGCAGGAAGCGGCGGTGGAATTGCAGGCCGCCGAAAAACAATTTGCCGCCGATTATGACATACAACTCATTCAGGAAGAAAGCGAAACGGCCCTCAAGTTAAAAAAAGCGGGCGACGTGCTGAACTATCACAATCGAATCTTTTTAATTAATTTTAAAAGTTATAAACAGGAATTGTATTTGCTGGATGCTCTGAATCGTAACGACGTCAGCGCGCTGGAACAGAATCGCGAGAAGTTGTTGGATTACGCGGAAGAAGGTCTGGAGGAACTTCAGGCCATAGCTCCTTATGACGCCGACCCCTCTCTGAGGGACAGCGCCCTGGCCAACCTGCAATTTTATAAAAGCGAAGCGGAACAGTCCGTACCCGTTCTAACCGATTTTCTGCTCAAGCAGGAGCAATTTGAAAAAGTCCGTCAGGCTTTTGAAGCTAAAAGCGACGCTCAGCGCACTCGCGAAGAAGTGAATCGTTACAATTTATTGGTTGATGAAACCAATGCCGCACTGCGCATTTTCAATCAGACCAACGAGCGATTGAATCAACAACGCGGGCAGTTGGTCGATCGCTGGAACCAGGTGAACGAGGCTTTTCTGCGTCGTCATATACCTCGATAGAATTCTCGGCGCCTGCCGATTTTGAATTGAGTTGGTCGGTGTTCGGCGGATTCATTCATCTATGAATGCTCGATTCGCGAACGTGGGGCAAACAGCAGCGCTCAGGATGCGTCCAGTTCGCAAAATGAGCGCTGCCGGTCGTATCTTTTGCCGTATAATCACATACAGCTGGCTGATTTGCCGTCTTCCGCCACCTGACATGTGCTGCCTTCGCCGCACTCGCTCTGGACCTTGTATTTATAGTCCGTGTAAGAGGAGCAGAAGATGATATTATTTTCGCTGCAGGCGATGCGCGCCTCGCTGGCGCCAATGCCCTCGCAGGATGCTCCGACGGCCGCATCGCCACCGGAACCGCCGCCACCACAGGCAAGTGCCAGGGACAGCAGCAATAAAATCGCTGTTGTGATAAGTGTTCTGGTAATTTTCATGTCGCAGATTCGACTCCCGATTCCTCGAAAGCAAGCAATTAATATCGTGAATGATCCTGATTGCGACCGCGCAGGCCGCAATGCGTCATACGCCGGAATGCGATCATGTCGATTCCAGAAATTGCTTGAGCGGCTCAAAGTACATGGCGGACCAACCGGACTTTAAATGCTCCGCGGCCTCTCCGGGTGCTTCCTGGAGCAATCTTAAACGAGTACCCGAGTCGGTTGGCTCCAGTTGGAACCGCACGAGGGAGTACATGCCGGCCGGCCAGTCTTTTACACGCCATGCCTGAATTAACTGACGCCTGTCGTTTACTTCGAGGTTGCGACCCTCTATCTGTCCCCCGAAGCATTTGAAGGCCCCACCCGGTACCGCGTCAA
>JAGRMX010000457.1 GCA_020441025.1 Leptospiraceae bacterium | reverse complement strand
TATTCCTCGACTATTCGCATAGGCGCCTTTAAATCAAAGACTTCCCGCAAGTATAAAATCAAAATTATATATTTATGTGTGGGGTCGGAACCGGTCAACTCTGCGTAGTCAATCTCATTTAAGCTGCAATACTGCAACAGGGAAATCCTCTGACCATCCCCGGCAAACGCTACCAACTCTTCGAATAGATTACGCCGAAATGTTTCTTTCAGCATGGTATCGGTCAGTTTTTCTTTACAGAGTCGACTGACACGTACGGCCGTTTTAGATCCTGAATAGCCTCGAACAAAATCGGACAGAGCATATAGATACTTGGTCTGCTTGATACCGAAGTGGAATTTTTCCAGATAGATGATGCCATCCATATTCCTGATTGGATACCGCATTTTGTAATGCTCACATTTTCCGATAAACACTAAACGAAACATCCGGATCCGACTCGATGCGTGTAATCCGGATGGGAATATCTCTGTTTATCCGGTAGTGCTCACATTTCAAGATTTAAGCCTGAAAATCGATATAAAAAATGAAAAATCCACCGGCTGGTGGATTTTTACCGGAGCACGCCGGGCAACATTTTTTTTTATAGAGCCCGGGTCGCGGTATTGATATGTAATATAACAGCGGTCACATGTAAACACTCTGTCGAACGGCGCACGATAGAACGACCGCTTATTGGAACTTATTATGGAAAAGATTGAATATATAGCCTTTTTTCCCCTGGCCAGCTTTTTTGTCATGCTGGCGGCCAGCATCGCCTTTTATCGATTGAGAACGGTTACCGGCTACTACATCATGTTCATCTCGCTATTAACCGCGGGATGGTCGTTATTTCTCTTTCTGGAATACACATATCAGCGGGCCTGCATTCAATCCGTAAGCGCTATCGGAATTCAGCCCTGGTGCCGGACACCCTCATCAGCGGAACTGAAATTATACTCCACTGTTGCAGGAATCTTCGGTGAAATGATTCCATTCCTGTTATTGTTGTTCAGTCTGCACTTTCCTCCCACCACAAATAGAATTCACATCTGGTTTCCTGCCGTTTTGATCGGCGGGATTCTGCTGAGTTGCTGCGCCTATTTCGGCTTGAACATTGAAATGAGGGATAATCAAATCATCCGGACACCATCCCCTCTGTTTTATATCCAGTTTGGAGGATTTATCGGAGCGGTCCTATCCTCATTCATAATTCTCGGACGAAAGCACCAGAATTACACATCCATTGCTCGCAGACACCAGATTCAATACATTGCCGGCGGTGTGATTCTATCCTGCACATTCGGAGGTGTGTATGCCTTCCTCTTTCCTGCCGATTACACCATGGTAATGGTCGCATCCCTGGCGCCTTTGATTTTTACCACGTCGGCTCTCATCGGTATGATTAAAACGAAGCTTAATCATAGAAAACATGCGCTGCATTATGTAGATTTTTTTAAATCTCTGGACAATCAAATCATCGATAATCCCGAAAACGATTTGCGGCGCAGGTCTACTCTGTATTCGCGGACCGCCGATTCAACGTCATATTCCGAATGGCATGGAAACGAAGTATTGCGGATTCCGAACACGGTCGACCGAATTCTCTTACGACAAAAAGCCTTATTTCTGGATGACTACAACGATCAAATTCAAAGCGAGGTGCATACATTTTTACGTCAAAATTACGCTTACTCCGCGGCCTATTATCAGGGCAAAGCCAGGCAATACCTGCTTATTGTGCACGAAGATCGTTGAATCAATTCACAGCGAATAAAACCCGGACAGCGATATGAAACATATGGATGAAATCCTCAGCACCGACGAAATCAATAAGTTGTTAAATCAGCTTTCGAGTGAATCCGCAGAGACAATTCAGCCGGAAGTACAACTCTGCGTTCATCAATTCAGCGCTCACGGCGATCTCTCAATTCCTGAAATCCGCAAAATACAAAATCAAGTTAAAATTTTGCTTCAAAGTTGGGAACGAAAACTAACTGATATTATTTCACACCGTCTTAATGGCGAGATTATTGCATGTCAGCAAATGAGGCATTCCGCTTTATTGCGCTCGATCGGCACATCCACGATTAATATAGAAGCGTCCACTGCCTCGCCCATCGGTAATATCCATTTCATAATCGACCTGGATTTGGCTTATAGCATACTCGACACCATGCAGGGTGGAAGCGCTCTTGCTGAAGCTCATTATGAGGAGCTAACGGGCGTCGAGCACGCTCTGTTTACGCACGTTGCGGATGAATTGCTACGCGATCTAAACACACTGACGAATAACGCGTATCAAGTTCGTCCGACCATCCGCTCCGTTGAGCCGGCCACTCCATTAGCCGCGCCGCCCGAACCGGATAATTACCTGCTGGCTTTTGATGTGATGCTGAATGGCGCTCTTCCTCTGGAAGCCTGTCATATTCGCCTGGCATTTTCTACTGACGGAGCGCGCAGACTTTTGCAATGCATTGATCAGCATGATAGAGACTATTTAAAATCTACTTCCCTGCTTAAACAAAACGAGTCTGTCATGCGGACTGGATTTCACGTGCGACGTTGCTTTCCGGGACAATACATGGACCGGAATGATATTATCAACCTGAAAGCCGGTGATAGCATTCGACTGGCGACCGGCCGAATCCGAAACAGATATGGCAGTCAGAATATTATCTTGCAGGAAGTCACAGATCTCAAGATACACGATACCGCGCCGATCAGGGCTGAAAAAGGATTCCTGAGCGATAAGATCAATTGCGAAATAAGGTTCTCTGCCGGGAGATATTCACAGCAAGACACAGGGAACGAATACAAATCTACTCTTAAAGAGTTTGAAAGGCAAACAGGCGACTTATTCTGGGGCGGGCATAAAATCGCATCCGTTAAAGTCGATGAACAACGCAATGTCGTCGTAACCGATCGCTCCTTTATTACAAAAAGCATAGCTGATGAAAACGATCAATCCAATCACATGTGGACGTTCGATTGCCGCTGTGTCTTAGCCCGTGATA
>JAGRMX010000456.1 GCA_020441025.1 Leptospiraceae bacterium | reverse complement strand
GAATTCGCAAATCATTAAACGGTCGGCCTTTCTGGCCGACCGTTTTGCATTCGGTCCGGAGCCGGTATCGAGTTGATTCGACGCGGACCGTCGAAGCACTCAATTCACTCATGAATTCCTGTGGGACACAGGCACCGGGCGCGGAAAGTCTGGGAAAAATAGAAAAAGCAGCCTTGACGCTCCGATTCAGGTCGGCGAACCGGAAGTATGCTCAAGTTTTTGTTTTTTCTGACCCTCATCTTTTTGATTCTCTGGAATCTGGGCCGTTTTTTTGCCCGCATGGCGGGACGCCGGCAGAATTCGCGTTCAGATGGTGCTGATCGCACGGATCGTTTTCACCGGCCGGATGAAAATCCCTTTGAGCAGGGTCCCTGGCGGCGTGGGTTGCGTGAAAAAGATGTTACCGATCGGGGGCGTATCATTGAGGAAAAGAACGGCGACCGGGATTGAGTGCCGATAATAGAACCAGATTCAGCTGACTCTTAAAACACCATGAAAGCATTTCCATTTAAATTGCTCTGCCTCATCCTGGTGATGGGTGCCGCCTGTACGTCCTTCCCGGATCGGGATTGGATTCAGGCCAAACAGGACGATGTAGCCCGGGGTGAAGGCAACGAGGCGGTCCAGACGATTGTAAACGGCTTTGATCAAATCAGCAAGCAGGACCAGAATCTGGCCATAGAAACCATCAATATGGATCAGAGTAATACCGGTCAGCAGGCACTGGTCGATTTGATCGATAAAAACGCCACCGATACGGATCAAAAGCAGCAGATAGCGACTCTCTTGATTCAAAGGGGTGAAGAGGATACTCCGGCGGCACTGGTGGCGGCCGCTCAGAAACATCCCGAAATGGTGAATGAGCAGTTGATCGACTACTTTGTCAGCAAGAAGTACGAACCGGCCATACCGGTTTTGAAACAATCCATTGAGAACAATCGCCATCCCGAAAAATGCATCGATGCGTTGCGTAATTATAATCGGGAAGAACTGGATTTATACATACTCGCCCTGGGACAGGATAAGAACAACGCTCCCGTGCGCCTGAAAGCGTTGCAGACCGTATCCGGTATTGAATCCGATAACATTCGCGAAAAGGCCACGCCCACCTTCGAACAAATCGTTAAGGACTACCAGGACGAACCCGCGGAAGTAGTGCTGGTTGCCATGAATTTCTTAAAAACTCTGCCGTATGATGAGCGTCGATACGCATTGTTACGGGAGATTTATGAAAACACGGATGATCCGGCGTTAAAAGAAGCGACTCTGGCCACACTGGCGGAATTGCGCGATACCAGTCTGGAAGAAATGCAGCGCTTTTTGAATAACACCATGGAAGGCGCGGACGTGGAACTGGCGGTCATTTCCACGGAAGAAAGCCCGCGGCGGGAAGTTCCGGTCGAGCGCACGCAGCCGCAACGACGTACCACCCGGGTTGATGAAACGCCTCCACGACGTACCACTCGGACTACTACTACCGGGCGCCGGCCCACTTCGTATCCGGATGATTATGCCGACCGTCTGCTACGCGCGCTGCAAACGGAACTTGGTGATGAACTGGGCAGACGGATTTATTCCCGGGTAGATAATGCACTGAAGGCTTATGCCTCCGCTCGCGATAACTCGGTAGCCGGTTTATTGGTTCGATCTTATGCTCGCCAATGGAGCGGTGACGAGGATGCCAATCGGGAACGCATGGATCTGGGAGTACGTTATCCCGGAAGCCTCAGCGTGATCGTCTGGAACATCACCGACGAATACGATACCAGAAGCCTGCAGATCTACGCCATCGCCGAAATTTTTTCGATCAATCGCTGGGAAGCGGAGATTGTACTGAATATGGTTATCGGCAATAAAATTTAAGCTTATACAGATTCGGTCGCCGGCCTGTTGATTGTGTATTCGAACCACGCCGATTCCCATCTATTCACTTTAAAATCTTATTCAGGCTTCGCAAATCCGCATCGATATTCATAGTATGCGGAAAGTATTGCAATTGGCGGTATCGCTTATACTGGTTTGTGTCGCCATTCCGGGTTGCGAACCGGAGGTGCACGGTTCGTTCGCCTGGTCCAGTACGGATGACCGAGATGTCATGGAACCCGAGCGCAGTCTGCTGGTGGAAACCGAGTTTCGAATCCAGCGCGAGCGCCTGTATTTTTACGATTACGAGACAATCTGGTGGGTATATCAGATTCAAAGCGGTTATTATGATGAGAATGAGTTTCTGGCCGCTCTATATGAAAATAATCTTACGCCCGATCCGGTGTTGGTGGATTTGCGTCGGGTAGAATTACTGGAAGACGGTTGTTGCGATTATATTCGTCAGTTCTACGAAGAACTGCCGCCCGGACGTTACCTGTTAAACATTGCGCATCAATCCAATGTGGTGGATTCGGTGGAGTTCCAGGTGATTCCACCCGAAGGCCCTGCCATGATTCATGGCAATGACTTTGAAAACCTGGACGACGAGCCCGACCAGGGCGCCGAAGTAGATGAGTTGTTACGGTTTTCAAGCTGAGCTCGCCTGTTTTGCGTGCTTACTTATAAATGTTTTCCAGCATACGTAGTTTGCGCCGTGAACGCGGGCCGTCCATGGCCCGAGTCCCCGGAGTTTACGTCCTGTAAACTTTCGCAAACTACGTTCGCTGGAAAACCACAAATCCGCTCACAAAAGCAGGGCTCGCTGTGAATGGACATTGGTGGAATAGGTGGTTCGGTGCAAATATAAGAATGATGTTTTGTTTTAATTTCCACGATTTTGTGGCGCGGAATTTACTATATTTGTACTATTATATGGAGATGCCCATCCCCTCCCCCTTCTGTAAAATTTAGCACAGCCCTGTGACACTTGTTGTCTCGTATTGCGCTTTTGAAAACAAGATTCCAAAAAGCAGGGCTCGCGCCGAAATAAGCACAATTATTCTGACTTAACCCGATACCGGATATAATCGTACAACGCGCGGTAGATTTCTTTTTTTTGCGAATCGTCTTTGAGGGTCATAGCGCGGTT